>NZ_JRMM01000048.1:0-28166 GCF_000972905.1 Mycobacterium sp. UM_Kg27 | reverse complement strand
AGATGTGTATAAGAGACAGGCTGTACACGGTGCACTACGGCAACATGGGCGAACAGGTGCTCGGCCTGCAGGTGGTGCTGCCGGACGGAGCGCTGCTACACCGACGCAGCGCGGTGCGCTCCGACAACACCGGCTACGACCTACCGGCGTTATTTGTCGGCGCCGAAGGAACTTTGGGCGTCATCACCGGGCTCGATCTGCGACTGCATGCCCGCCCGGCCCACCGGGTCACCGCACTCTGCGGCTTCGCGGAGCTGCAGGCCCTGGTAGATGCGGCGCGAACCTTTCGCGACCTCGACGGCATCGCGACCCTGGAGTTGATCGACGCCCGCGTCACCGCGTTGACCGGCGAGCGACTCGGGATTGTCGCTCCGGTGCAAGGTGACTGGCTGCTGCTGGTGGAACTGACCGGCGACACCGACCAGACCGACCGCCTCGCCGGCATGCTGGCGCAGGTGCGGTCCTGTGACGAGCCGGCGGTGGGCGTGGACGGTGCGTCCCAACAGCGGCTGTGGCGGGTGCGCGAGGCGATCGCCGATGTGTTGGGGGCATTCGGGCCGCCCCTGAAGTTCGATGTGTCCCTGCCCCTGGCAGCGATCGCCGGATTCGCCGCAGCGGCGGGCACATTGGTGCAACGGCACGCGCCGCAGGCGCTTCCGGTGCTGTTCGGCCATGTCGGCGAGGGCAACCTGCACTTCAACGTGCTGCGTTGCTCGGCACCAGCCGAAGCGGGCCTGTACGCGGCGATGATGACGCTCATCGCCGACTGCGGCGGCAACGTCAGCTCCGAACACGGGGTGGGCAGCCGCAAGCGGGCCTACTTGGCGATGTCGCGCGGGCCGGACGATGTCGCGGCGATGCGGACGATCAAGGCCGCGTTCGATCCGACCGGCTATCTCAATGCCGCGGTGCTGTTCGACTGAGCCGATGGCGACGACCCGCCGCACCCGGCTCCGCAGGCTCCGCCGAGCTTGCGATCGCCGCTAGCGGTGCTTGATGCCGACAGCCTGACGCAGCTGGGCGAGGAACTCCTCGGAGTCGTCGCTGCGAATGATGTAGTGCGAGATGGCGATCCGGATCGCGGCGGCCGCCTTCACCGCCGCATCCGGCCCGGTCAGCATCCGCTTCAGACCCTCGCGCATCGGCACCATGATCCGGGAGAAGTCGGCGAGCACGTGCTTGGGCTCGATGTCGATCATTCGCACACCCGTATATGAGTGTTGGTATTCGACGATGAAACGCAGTGCAGCGTCGAGCTTTTCGGTGCCCTTGAGTCCTTCGGTAGCGCGCGCGATCCCGCTGTCGAAGATGTGCCGCTCGTAACGAGAGAACGCCGAGACCAGTTCTTCCTTCGACGGGAACCACCGATACAGGGTGGGGCGGGAGACCCCGGCCTGGGAGGCTACCTCGGACAGGCTGAGCTTGGTCAATCCATTGCGCCCGAGCACCTCGGCGGTGGCCGCGAGGATCCGCTGCCGGCTCGAGTTGTCGGGGCCGTCCACCGTGCTGCGGGTCATAGCAAAGACTTTACAAAATATAGCGAGAGTGTCACGCTGGTTCGGTGCCTGGACATCGTTCCTCACCGTCGCGGGCCCCCTGGGCCGGGCCGTAGGGCAATTATTGTGATCGAAGCGCCGCAAGTCACGTACGAGGAACGCACGCATCCGCTGCGAGCCGTGATGATCGTCATCGAAGCAGCCGGGATCGGCCAGGTGGCCGCCGCGCAGTTGGCCGCCCAAGGACACCTGGTGTTGCTCGGCGGTCGGCGAATCGCGGAGTCCGAGCGGTTCGCGGCGCAGCTGCGAGACCGCGGCGGCAGCGCGTTCGCTGCCCATCTCGATCTCGCAGACCCGCGGTCAATCAACGAGTTCCTCGCCGCCGCGCACTATCTCATCGGTACCCCGGACGTGCTCATCACCGATGTCGGCCTGGCCGGCCCGGCGGGCGAGTCACCAGACGGCGCCGGTGTGGGTGCGCAAACCCTGGCCACCCGGGTGATTCCGGCCATGATCGCCCGGGGCAGCGGTGATGTGGTGCTGGTCGGCCCGGAGTTCGCCGGGGTGCACTGCGCGACCGCACAGCACAAGGTCGACGCCTGGCTGGCGGCCTTGGACGCGGAATTCGTCGGCACCGGGGTTCGGGCCTCGGCCGTGCGGTCGGTCCGGCCGGGGCCGGGCGCCTCCACCGCTGCGGCCGGCCGCCTGCTCGCCGGGATGGCTACCGAGCCGCGGCTGCGTCTGGTCGAAATGCTCCCGGCTGTGGGAGCGGGTCGCTAACGACGGCGCACCAGGACTGACTGCGCAATGCCCGCCACCGCGCCCTGCTGGTCGAACAAGGTGCCGATGGTCGTCCCGATGCCGTCGGGGCCGTAGTTGGTCTCGGCCCGGATGCCGATCCACTCGCCGTCGGGAACCCGGTGCACGTGCACCACCAGGTCGGTGTTGAGGAACGTCCACTTTCTGATGTCGAGCTTGGTGCCGACCCCGTTGGCGTCGTCGGCCACCGCGAACAACCGCTGCAGCGGAGTCATCACTTCACCCTTGACCAGGTCCACGAGCGGCGAGATCCAGGCTTCACCGGCGCCGGGGGCCAACGGCGTGGTCAGCCACCGCCAGTCCAGGCTGTGGATGTAGTTGCGGTCCCAGTTCTGCTGCATGTTGTTGGTTTGTGCCGCACTGACCGGCAGCAGCGGGGGAGCCGAGGCGTGCTGTACGTCGCCGGTGTCCAACGTCTGCAACCGCCAACCGGATGCACGGGCGACCGGTCGCGGCAGCTGGTCGGGGCCGGGTGCCAGCATCTCGGCGCTGACCAGTTCGATCTGCTTGCCGGCCCGGTCGACCTGGCCGCGCACCCACAGCGCGCCTTCGGCGGGCACCGGGCCCAACAGGTCGATGCTGACCCGGCTGAGCCGGGTGTCGTCCCGCGCCGCCAAGCGTTCCAGTGCCCGCACCAGCAGCGCCGACACCGGTGCGGCGTGCTGGATCTGAGCCGACCACGTGCCGCGCACCAGATCGGTGGCCCCGAACTTCTCGCCCCGCGGATCGGCGGCGTCCAGTAACTCGTAGTAGGAGTCGGTCATCGAATCCACCTCAGGGCAATCCGGCGCCGGGGATCTCCACGGTCACGGTGTCCAAGCGCGAGTCGCGGGTGCCGATCAGGCGCTTCGGGTAGGCGGTGGGGCTGGACAGCAGGAACAGCGTGCGGCGACTCGGCCCGCCCAGCGCGCACGCGATCGCAGCCCGCTCGCCGGTTGCGATGCGGTCGGTTACCACGCCGCCCTCGGTAATGCGCTCGAAATGATTGGCCAGGGTCATCGCCGTCCAGACCCCGCCGGCGGCGTCCAGCGCAATGCCGTCCGGTGGTCCGTCCAACCCGTCGGCGAACACCCGGCGGTCACGCAGCCCGCCGTCGGCTTCGATGGTGAACCGGGTGAGCCGGCGGCCCATCGACTCGGCGACGATCAGCGTGCCGCCGTCCGGGGCGATCGCCATTCCGTTGGGAAAGTCGAGATCCTCGGCGACGAGATGCACGCCGGCGTCGGGGTCGACGCGTACCAGCACGCCGCCGGAGTAGGCCTGCGACCCGATGTAGCAGCGGCCTGCGGCGTCCACCACCATGTCGCCGAGGTCCGCGGGCACCTGCTCGCTCAGGTCGACCAGCGTGGTCACGGTGTCACCGTCGTAGCAGAGCACCTTGCGATCGGACGCCGAGGCGATCAACAGCGTTCCGTCCGGCCGGAAACCCAGCCCGCTGGGAGTGTGTCCCGGCAGCGGCACCGTGGTCATCGAGCCGCGCAGGTTCACGGTGTGGATCGCCTCGCCGAGCATGTCGGAGAACCACAGCAGCCCCTCGAACCAGCGCGGGCCCTCGCCGAAGCAGAAGCCGCCCGCCAGCGGCACCGGCGGGGACTCGGAACCCGGGTTGTCCTGCTGTGAACTCGTTTCGGCGATACCCAACACTGTCGCCCTCCTGTCCGGCGGCCGCGGGCGCGGTTAGGCCTACTTTACAAAATTCGCTTCAAATGTCACGCTCGCGGAATGTCTGAAGCATCTCCGGCCACCGAGACTTCCGCCGCGCCGCAATGGTCAGTCGGCGGCCTGCTGGACCTGTTCGAGGTGACGGCCGACGGCCCGGACCGGTTCACCGGCGCGACCGGCCTGGCCGGCGACGACGAGCGCCAAGTCGTCGAAGGCACCCAACTGGTGGCGCAGGCGATCGTCGCGGCGGCGAAACGCTTCAGCGACAAGTCCGTCCGGTCGGTGCACGCGGTGTTCGCCCGGGCTGTGCTGGTCGGACCGGCGGCGGAATACGTGATCGACGTGGTCAACGAGGGCCGTTCCACGGCCACCGCGGTGATCTCAGTGCTGCAGAACCAGAAGCGCTGCGCAACCATCACCGTGCTGGCGGATGTTCCGTCGGCCGACGTGATCACCCACCACCTGCCCCGCCCTGAAGTGGCAGGCCCCGCGCAGTCCAACCCCTGTGCCATGCCGATGACCGGACGCGAGGTACGCCTGGTCGACGTCGTCGACGTCAACAGCCCCGACGAGGTGGGCCCGCCGGAGCTCTACGCCTGGTTGCACTATGAGCCCATTCCCGCCCGCGACGATCTCGCCAAAGCGCTGATCGCTTACTTCACCGGACATCTGGGCATCTCGACGACGATGCGCGCGCACGCCGGGATCGGCACCAGCCAGTCGCACCTGACGGTGTCCACCGCTCCCATGACGGTCACCGTGAGCTTCCACGAGCCGGTGCGCTGGGACGGCTGGATCCTCTACGGGCATGAAAGCACCCAGGTGGGCGCGGGCATGTCCTATGTTCGCGGCACCGTGCACACCGAGGAGGGCGCTATCCTGGCCTCGTTCGCCCAGGACGGCCTGATCCGGCCGCTGCGCACCAGCGACAACAAGATCGCCGAGCACTCGCGGCTATAGCCGCGGGCGCCCTGCCGCGCCGGGTAGTTCGGCGAAACCGCCGACCAGCGACAGATCAAAGCTGAAAAGACCTGCGATGGGTGCACTCTCGGGCAGCGGGTCCGGATAGCTCCAGGCCACGTCCGGCACGACGGTGTCTCCGATGAACGCGGACCAATAGCGGGCATAGCCCTTGTAGTTGCAGTAGGTCGACGTCGTCGAAGCCCGCAACAGATCCGTGCGCACGTGGTCCGCGGCGACGTACAGGCGCGGTGCCAGGGCCGTCTCGAACAGGATCACGGTGTCATCGGTGTCCACCAGGACCACTCCGTCGACTTCGACCCGCAATGCGCGCCGGGTGGGCCGGCAATCGACCCGGTGATAGGGGTTCGGCGGGTAGTGCACCAGCCGCCGGCCCTCTTCGAACCAGGCGTCCACGGCGTCCCACGGAACCTGCACGAAACCCGATGCCTCCGGCAGCGCCCGGTGCGGAAGATCGCCGACGGCGTCCGCGGGGAAGGCGTAGGCCAGCGGCTCGCCCTGGCGATGCACCAGCAGCGCGCGTTCGGTGTCGATCACGGTGCGCTCCCCCCGGATCGCCCGGACGCGGCGCGGATGCGGTTCGACGTACACCAGGGCCCCGGTGATCTCCGGGGCGAACCAGCCGGCGCGCTCGGTGCTCAGCGGACCGTGTCCGGCAACCAGACTCATCGCGCTCCCACCCGTGTCCACCTCATTCGGCTTTACAAATTTAGCTTCAACTGTAATATCTCGGAGAAGTTGTGCTGCGCGGCCGGACAGTTCGCCCGGCCAGCGGCACCGTCTGAGATTCTCACGACGAGCTGGGATGATGCGATGACGAGTACCGCTGCGGCCCTGGATTCCCTGACGCGGGACCCCCACCTGCGCTACCGCCTCGATGTCATCGCCCCCGATGTCGCCGACCTGGTGCACGCGGCCGGCGGGTGGCTGTATCACCGTGCGGCGACCGGCTGGGATGTGCGGGTGCTGGCGCCGCCGCACCAGGATGTCCGGCCGTTGCAGATCCTGGGGCTCGATACCGCAGACCTCGAGACGGAACTGTCTGCCGCGCACAGCGATGCACCCGGACACAGCCTGGCGGTGGTCGCCGACGCGCTCGCCACCGATCCCCGGATCAGGGCGCGGGTGCATCACGCCCTGCGGAGCAGCCTGACCCAGGTCGTGTTGTGGGGCGAGCGCTGGCCGCTGGAGGTCAGCCATCGGCTCAGCCCAGTGCAGCACCTGCCCACCGTGGCGGGCCGGGCGTTCAAGCGGCAGGCGCTTGCTGCCGCCGGGCACGCGGCGCCGTGCGACGGGCCGGAGATTTTCCGCAGTGACCAGAAGCATTGCTTGCCCGTCAATTCCGACCTGGTCCCGGTCGGCTGATGCGCAAGCATTACGACCACACCCTGCTCTACCTGCACGAGACGATCAATCTGGGCCGTGGGCTGCGCGACGACTTCACCCGCAACTTCACCGAGATCTACCAGCCGATGATGACCGAGCTGGGTGCCCGGCTGTTCGCGCTGTGGGAGTCCACCGCCTACAACGGGCACTGGCCGCAGGTCACGATCATCTGGGAGATCGACGCGTTCGCCGACTACGCCCGAATCGGGCGGGCGCAGGGCCGCGGCGGTAGCCACGCCCCGCCGGCGGCCGAATGGTCGGCCTACCTCGCCGGAATCGGAGCATCGGGGGAGGGCCGCATCATGTACCCCGGCCCGCACAACAGGACCTTGGCTGAGTTGCGCGCGGCCGACTTCGACGCGACCGTTGTCATTCAGGAGATCATGCAGACCAAACCCGGTCGCCAGGACGATTACATCCGGGAATTGGAACGCCTGTATGTGCCGTGGTCGGAGAGCACCGGCAAGCGCTGGCTCGGTTCGTTCACCACCACGTTTCGCTACAACGAGGTCATCCACTACTGGGCACTGGACGGCGGCTGGGACTGCTTCGCCGAGCATTACCCGTCGTGGAAGGACCACCCGCCGGCGGAGATCGTGACGTGGATGAGTGTGGCGCCCGCCTTACGCGACGGCTGGGAGGACTCGATCCTGCAAGCACTGCCGCCCTGCCCGCTGCAGCGAGACAGCACATGACAAGCGTTGCCGCGCCGGAGTTCTCCTACGATCCGTTCGACCCGGCGGTGATGGCCGACCCGCTGCCGTACTACCGGGTGCTACGCGATCACCACCCGATGTATTACGTCCCGCAGTGGGATCTGTACGCCCTGTCGCGCTTCGACGACATCTGGGACGTACTGGCGGTCAGTGACGGAACGTTCGTGGCCTCGGAGGGAACACTGCCGGCGGCCACCGTGCTGGCGCACCACAACAGCGGCCCGGTGCCGGACCCGCCGCTGCACCCGTTGCCTTTCCACGCCGTCTTCGACAAGCCGATCTACGACGACATTCGCCGGTTGCAGTCCCCGGCGTTTCGGCCCCGCTCGGTGGTGGACTGGGAAGGCCGGATCCGCGAATTGGCCAATCAGCGGCTCGATGAGCTGCTTCCGCAGGGCCAGTTCGACCTGACCTGTGATTACGGCGGTGTCGTGGTGGCTCAAGTGGTTTGCGAGCTGCTGGGCATTCCGGTCGAATGCGCCGCAGAGGTGTTGGCGACGGTGAACGCCGGAAGTCTCGCGCAGGCCGGCAGCGGGGTGGACACCGCCGCGGCGCGGCCCAACTACCTGCAGTACCTCATCCCGGCGGTGCAACGCCGGCGCGCTGAGCAGGGCCCCGGCGAACTGCCGATCGTCGACGGGATGCTGGCCTACCGACTGCCCGACGGCAGCGATCTCGATGACGTCGAAGCCGCGACACAACTGCTCTGCATCTTCATCGGCGGCACCGAGACCGTGCCCAAGATCGTCGCGCACGGGTTGTGGGAACTGGCTCGGCGTCCGGATCAACTAGCCGCGGTACGGGCCGATCCGCACCACACGGTGCAGCTGGCACGCGAGGAGATGATCCGCTACTGCGCACCGGCGCAATGGTTCGCGCGCACCGCCCGCAAACCGTTCACGCTGCACGGCACGACTGTTGAGCCGGGCCAACGCATCATCACCCTGCTGGCGTCGGCCAATCGCGACGGACGCGAATACCCCGAACCCGACGAATTCCGTTGGGACCGGCCGATCAAACGGTCACTGGCGTTCGGTCGCGGGCAGCACTTCTGCATCGGCTATCACCTGGCCCGGCTGGAAGTGACTGTCCTGGTGCAGGAATGGCTGCGCCGCGTCCCGAGCTTTCAGATCGCCGACGACGGCGCGACCCGGCTGCCGTCCAGTTTTCAGTGGGGCTGGAACACCATCCCGGTGGAGGTCTGAGATGTGGGCGTACCGGTTGATCGCGCCGTATCAGTTCGAGAAGATAGAAGCCCCCGACCCCGCCGAGCAGGAGCTCGGCGCCGGGCAGGTGCTGCTGCAGTTCGTCGCCGCCGGGGTATGCGGCAGTGACCTGCCGGCCTTTCGCGGCGCGCAGGGCAGGTTGCCCGGCGACGACGGCGCCGCGGCCGCGGAGAAACTCGGCTTCCCGATCCATGAGATCGTCGGCGACGTCATCACCAGTCGGCATCCGCAGCATCGACGCGGCGACCGAGTCGTCGGGTGGGCATCGGGCTTCGACGGACTGATGGAACGGGTGATCAGCGACGGCGAGGGACTGGTGGCCTACGACCCGGCGCTGGAACCCGCCCAAGCCGTGGGCCTGCAACCGCTGGCATGCGTGCTCTACGCCGTGGAACAGTTGCCCGACCTGGCCGGCCGCCATGTGGCGGTGATCGGTCAGGGCTCGATCGGTCTGCTGTTCAGCGCCGTCGCCAAAGCGGCGGGGGCGCGCCGCGTCACCGGGGTGGACCCGGTCGACCGTCGAGATGTGGCTGCCGCCTTCGGAATTGACGCAGTGGTACAGGCGACCAGCGACCGCTGGGTGCGCCACCTTGACGCCGGCGACCGCCCGGAGATCGTGATCGAGGCGGTCGGGCACCAGGTCGCCACCCTGGGCCACGCCATCGAGGCCGCCGCACCCGGTGGCACGGTGTTCTACTTCGGTGTCCCCGACGACGACAGTTATCCGATCAGTATGCGCACCATGCTGCGCAACAATCTCACGCTGATCTCCGGAGTGACCCAGGATCGGCGACGGATGCTGGAAGCCGCAGGCCGATTCGCCGCGGAGAATCCGGAGCTGTTGCGCAACTACGTAACTCATGTCTTCGGTTGCCACGAAGCACAGGCTGCCTTCGAGTTGGCGGCCCGACCGGTGCCGGACCGCGTCAAGATCGCGATGGTCGCATGACGTCGGCGCTGCGCGCCGCAGTGGCGGACCGGGCCCCGCTCTGGGGCGGCTGGGTGACCGGGCCCACCGTGC
This sequence comes from Mycobacterium sp. UM_Kg27, assembly GCF_000972905.1. Lineage (NCBI taxonomy): Bacteria > Bacillati > Actinomycetota > Actinomycetes > Mycobacteriales > Mycobacteriaceae > Mycobacterium > Mycobacterium sp. UM_Kg27. The sequence continues at coordinate 18,859 of NZ_JRMM01000048.1, read as the reverse complement.
TGGGCCCGGAGGAATTCGCCCGCGCCGGCTATGACTACGTGGGTTTCGACGCCCAACACAGTTACCTTGACGACGCCGACATCGCGGCCATGCTGCGGTACACCGAACACCTGCCGATCGCCACCGCGGTCCGATTGCCCAACGCGGACGCTGCCCCCATCGGCCGGGTGCTCGATGCCGGCGCCGACGCGGTCATCATCGCGCTGATCGAGACCGCCGAACAGGCCGCCGCTGCGGTGGCCGCCACCCGCTACCCGCCGGCCGGGATCCGCAGCTTCGGGCCGCTGCGGCCTGGCCTGGGCCGCGATCTGGCCGGCCTGGAATCGCGAGCGGATGTCTTCGCGATGATCGAGACCGCCGCGGCCCTGGCAGACGTGGAACGCATCTGTGCGGTTCCCGGCCTGGCCGGAATCTACGTCGGGCCCGCCGATCTGGCGATCTCGATGGGCGTCGACGTCGCCCAATCCACCACGCATCCCGACCTGCTCGCGGCGATGGCACGGATCCGGGCCGCGGCAGCCGAAGCGGGCGTGATCGCGGCGATCCACGGCGGATCGGGAGCGGCGGGAGCGGCCCTGGCCGGGCTGGGCTACCAGATGATCACGTTGGCTGCCGAGTCTGCGGCGCTGCGCCGAGGAGCCCTGGAACATCTCGAGGAAGCGAGGGGCCGATGACCCCGGCACGGGTTGCACTGGTCACCGGCGCCGCCCGGGGCCAAGGCTGGGCCATCACCGAACGGCTGCTCGCCGACGGTTTCGCGGTGGTCGCCTGCGACATCAACGAAGCTGAGCTGCATGCCGCCGTCGCCGCGCGGGCCGACGACGCGCTGATCGGCGTCCGCCTCGACGTGACCTGTCCTGAGGAATGGGAGGCCGCGGTGGCGGCGACCATTCAGCGGTTCGGGGCGCTGACCGCGTTGATCAACAACGCCGGCATCCTGCACCGGGCCACGATCGCCGACGAGACGCCCGACGGCTTCGAAAGGGCTTGGCGGGTCAACTGTCTGGGCGCATTCCTGGGCATCCAGGCGGCCCTGGACCAACTGCGGGCGGCCGAAGGTGCCGCTATCGTCAACACCTGCAGCACCGGGGCGATCCGACCCTTCGGCCGGCACAGCGCCTACGGTTCGTCGAAATGGGCGCTTCGCGGCCTGACGCAGACCGTCGCCGCGGAACTCGTCTCGACGGGCATCCGGGTCAACGCGGTATTTCCCGGGCCGATCGCCACCCCGATGCTCGACGACGGCACTCAGCAGCGCCTGGCCGCGGTGTCGCCGGGCGGCAGGCTCGGCCGCCCGGCCGAGGTGGCGGACGCGGTGGCATTCCTGGTTTCGCAAGCCGCGTCTTTCATCACCGGCGCCGAGCTCGTGGTGGACGGCGGCCAGTGCCTGCAGATCCGATGACCAGGCATGGGCAAGGCCCGTCGGTCGGCATCATCGGTGCAGGGCCGGGAGGGCTGGCGCTGGGAATCCTGTTGCGGCGAGACGGATTCTCCGACTTCACCATCTTCGACCGGGAGGACGGCGTCGGCGGCACCTGGCGGATCAACACGTATCCGGGGCTGGCATGTGACGTCAAATCCCACCTGTACTCCTATTCGTTCGACCTGAATCCGCACTGGTCGCGGCTGTGGTCGCAGCAACCCGAGATCCTGGCCTACTTCGAACGCTGCGCGGCCGACCACGGCCTGGACGCACATCTGCGGCTGCGCACCGAGATTCGCGCCGCCCGCTGGGAGCCGGACGGGCGGCAGTGGTGTCTGAGCAGCAGCGACGGTGCGCAGCATCGGTTCGACGTGGTGGTCTCCGCGGTGGGGTTGTTCACCCAGCCGGTGCTGCCCGACCTGATCGAAGAACAGCCCTTCGGGGGCACCGTGATGCACTCGGCGCGGTGGGATCATTCGGTGCCGCTCGCCGGTGCGAAAGTCGCCGTACTCGGGACGGGTTCGACCGCGGCGCAACTGCTGCCGGAGTTGGCCGAGGTCGCCGAGAAGGTGTACTCGCTGCAGCGGTCCCCGACCTGGATCCTGCCCAAGCCGGACCGTCGCTACACCCCGCGGGAGCGATGGGCCCTCGACCGCATCCCGCTGGCCCAGCGGCTGTACCGGACGCGACTGTGGCTGCGCAGCGAGTCGAACATCGCGGTGATCGAGAACGGCAGCGACAAAACCCGCGAGTTCACCGACATCGCGCGAAAACTCTTGGGCGACTCCATCGCCGACGAGCAGTTGCGGGCAGCGCTCACCCCCGACCACCCGCTGGGCTGCAAGCGTCTGGTGTTCTCCTCGGACTACCTGCCCGCGCTGACCCGGCCCAACGTCGAAGTGGTGCCCAGCCCGGCGCGGGCCCTGCGTTCCCGATCGGTGGTCGCCGAGGACGGCACCGAATGCGAGGTCGACGTGGTGGTGTGCGCCACCGGATATGCCGCTGCGGATTACCTCGGTCAGATCGAGGTGACCGGTGAGGACGCCACCACACTCAAACAGGCCTGGCGCGACGGGCCCCGCGCCTACCTCGGCATGGCGATGCCCGGCTTCCCCAACTTCTTCATGCTCTACGGGCCCAACACCAACGTCGGCTCCAACAGCGTCATCTTCGTATTGGAAGCCCAAGCGCGCTACATCGTTCGGGTGCTCAAACACCTGCGCCGCACCCGCAAGTCCTATGTCGCCGTGCGCCCTGCCGCGCTGGCCGACTTCATCACCAAGATCGACCGGTGGATGCACGGAACCGTGTGGACCACCCGCTGCAGCAACTACTTTCGTGCCGCCAACGGCCGGGTGGTCACCCAGTGGCCGCGCAGTGCCGGGGCCTTCTGGGCGATGACCCGCCGGTTCCGGACCGCCGACTTCAGCTTCGAACCGGCCGTCGGTGCTAAGCGAACGTGATGATCTGACGTACCGCGGCACCGTCGGCCAGTGCGTCCATGGCCTCGTTGATCTGCTCGAGTGGCACGGTCGCCGACACCAGCTGCTCGACGGGCAGACGGCCGGCCCGCCACAACGCCACGAAGCGCGGGATGTCGCGCGCGGGGACCGCCGACCCCAGGTAGCTGCCGATCAACGAGCGACCCTCGGCAACCAGACCCAGTGGGGAGACGCTGATCCGGGCGTCCGGAGGCGGCAGGCCGACGGTGATGGTGCGCCCGCCCGGTGCGGTCAAGCCGATCGCGGTCTCCAGCGCGGCGGGATGACCCGCCGCATCGATCACCACCGGGGCGCGCACGCCCGCGTCGAGTGCCTGCTGCGGGGTGTAGGTGCGGTGCGCGCCCAGCGCCGTTGCGGCGGCCAGCTTGTCCGGCAGCCGGTCGATCGCGATCACCTGCACGCCGTCGTGGGCCAACGCGGTCAGTACCGCGGCCATCCCCACTCCGCCGAGCCCGACCACCGCGACGGCGTCGCCCGGCCCCGGACGGCCGACGTTGAGCACCGCGCCGCCACCGGTCAGCACCGCACAGCCCAGCAAGGCGGCCACCGTCGGCGGGACGTCGTCGGGTACCGGCACCGCGCTGGTCTGGCTGACCACCGCATGCGTGGCGAACCCGGAGACCCCGAGGTGGTGGTAGACGGTCTGGTCCCCGCGGTGCAGCCGCTGCCCGCCGCCGAGCAGGATGCCCGCGCCGTTGGCGGCGCTGCCGGGCTCACACGGCGCCAGGCCGTCGGTGGCGCAGGCCGCGCAGTGGCCGCAGCGGGGCAGGAAGGTCAGCACTACCCGCTGACCCGGCCGCACCGCGGTGACTCCGGCGCCGACCGCTTCGACGATGCCGGCGGCTTCATGGCCGAGCAGCATCGGCACCGGACGCACCCGGTTGCCGTCGACCACGGACAGATCGGAATGACAGACCCCGGCGGCCTCGACCCGCACCAGCAGCTCACCGTCGCCGGGCGGCGCCAGCTCCACGTCTGTCACCGTCAGCGGGCGCGAGGCGGCATAAGGGCGCGGCGCCCCGATCCGCTCCAGCACTGCACCGCGGATCGTGGTCATGCTGGAATACAACCATGAGTTCGGACGCCGCGGTCCCGCCCGCGCCGGAAGGGTTGACCAGCCAGGACTTTCCGGTGCACTGGCCGGTGCTGACCCGCTGGGCCGACAACGACATGTTCGGCCACCTCAACAACGCCGTGTACTACCAGCTGTTCGACACCGCGATCAACGGCTGGATCGCCGCACACGTCGAGATAGACCCCGTCGCGGCCCCGGAGCTGGGGGTGGTCGCCGAATCGGGCTGCCGCTTCCTGGGCGAACTCGCCTTCCCGGACCGGCTCGCGGTGGGGCTGGCCGTCACCCGGTTAGGCCGCAGCAGCGTGACCTACCGGCTGGCGGTGTTTCGCGCCGCAACGGGCGATGACGCGGTCCCGGTGGCCGCGCTCGGGCACTGGGTGCACGTCTATGTCGACCGCAGCACCCGGCGGCCGGTGCCGATCCCCGACGGTATTCGCGCGCTGTTGGCCACCGCCCAGGTTTAGCTCGGCGGCTGTTTCGCCGGTGGCTATGCTCGGCGGGTGCCGCTCGTGAGCAAGACCGTCGAAGTCGCCGCCGACGCCGCCACAATCATGGGGATCGTGGCCGACTTCGAGGCGTACCCGCAGTGGAACGAAGAGGTCAAAGGGATCTGGGTGCTGGCCCGCTACGACGACGGCCGGCCCAGCCAGCTGCGGCTGGATGCCTCCTACTCCGGTTTCGACGGCACCTTCATCCAGGCCGTCTACTACCCCAGTGCCACCCAGATTCAGACCGTGCTCCAGCAGGGCGACCTGTTCAGCAAGCAGGAGCAGCTGTTCTCGGTGGTCGAGATCGGCCCGACCACGTTGCTGACCGTCGACATGAATGTCGAGACCCAGATGTCGGTGCCCAAGCCGATGCTCAAGAAGGCCTTCAGCAACGCCCTGGACTATCTGGCGGACAATCTCAAACGGCGCGCCGAAGAACTGGCTTCGGGCTAACACGAAGCGGGAGAACCGAATTGAGCCACGCAACCGTCGATCCCGCCGAGCAGCCCTACCGGGCGCGTCGACAGAACTGGGTCAACCAGCTGGACCGGCATGCGCTGATGAAACCGGACGCCCCCGCACTGCGGTTCCTCGGTCAGACCACCACCTGGTCGCAGCTGCGTGATCGGGTCGGCGCACTCGCCGACGCACTGAGCCGCCGCGGGGTCCGCGCCGGTGACCGGGTCATGATCCTGATGCTGAACCGCACCGAGTTCGTCGAGTCGGTGCTGGCCGCCAACATGCTGGGCGGGATCGCCGTCCCGGTCAACTTCCGGCTCACGCCGACGGAGATCGCCTACCTGGTGACCGACTGCGAGGCCAGGGTGCTGATCACCGAACCGGCGCTGGTGCCGGTCGCCGGGGGTGTGCGCGAGCTGACCGGACTGCTGGAGCACGTGGTGGTGGCCGGCGGTTCAGCGAGGCTCGACGGAGGAGAGGCGAAGCTGGGACCGCCGCATGAGCCCGGCGGTTCAGCAGGCGAGGGGCTGATCGCCTACGAGGACCTGATCGAGGAGACCGGTGAGCCGCACGCGCCGGTGGACATTCCCAACGACTCGCCGGCCCTGATCATGTACACCTCGGGGACCACCGGCCTGCCCAAGGGAGCGGTGCTCACCCACACCAACCTGGTCGGTCAGACGATGACCGCGTTGCACACCTCCGGTACCGGCACCTCCGACGTGGCCTTCATCGGGGTGCCGTTCTTCCACATTGCCGGCGTGGGCAACCTGCTGCCCGGCATGTGGTTGGGCATCCCGACCGTCATCAACCCACTGGGTGCGTTCGACGCCGGCCAACTGCTCGACGTGCTGGCCGCCGAGCGGGTCACCGGCATCTTCCTGGTGCCGGCCCAATGGCAGGCGGTCTGTGCTCAGCAACAGGCCAACCCGCGCGACATCCGGTTGCGAACCATGTCGTGGGGAGCGGCGCCGGCCTCCGACGCGTTGCTGCGGCAGATGGCGGACACCTTCCCCGGCACCAAGATCCTGGCGGCCTTCGGGCAGACGGAGATGTCGCCGGTCACCTGCATCCTGCTCGGCGAGGACGCCACCCGAAAGCGCGGTTCGGTCGGCACCGTGATTCCGACCGTCTCCGCCCGGGTCGTCGACGAACAGATGAACGACGTCGCCGTGGGTGAGGTGGGCGAGATCGTCTACCGGGCGCCCACCTTGATGAGTGGCTATTGGAACAAGCCGGAGGCCACCGCTGAGGCCTTTGCCGGCGGCTGGTTTCACTCCGGCGACCTGGTCCGGATGGATGAAGAGGGCTATGTGTGGGTCGTCGACCGCAAGAAGGACATGATCATCTCCGGCGGTGAGAACGTGTACTGCGCCGAAGTGGAGAACGTGCTGGCTGATCACCCCGACATCGCCGAGGTCGCCGTTATCGGTCGCCCAGACGAGCGCTGGGGTGAGGTTCCGATCGCGGTCGCCGCGCTGTCGCGAGCGGGCCTGACCCTGGCCGACCTCGATGACTTCTTGACTCAGCGGCTGGCGCGCTACAAGCACCCCAAGGCGCTCGAGATCGTCGAGGCGCTGCCCCGCAACCCAGCCGGGAAAGTGCTCAAAACCGATCTACGCATTAACTACGGGACGGCTCAGGGGTCAGAGTAGGGAAGAGTCCCAGGCAATGCCGCTCGAAACCGCGATAGGTGAGGTGGCGGCACGTTACTCTCCGGTAGGAAACCCGTGCGGGTTCCTTCCGTTCGATGTCCCTCTCACGCGCCCATCAGGTATGGTCCGATGGTCGCCAAGGGCACCTCGGGCCGATAAGGTGACGCGGGTCTCGCTGAACGACGGACGGGAGAAGACACTGTGCGACGCGATTCCTTGCTGAGTCGTGCGGCGGGATTTCTGGTGAGGGGGGTGGTGTGACAGCTCCAGCGCGTCCCCGTGTCGCCGATTTCCTCCGGGATCGGGTGCTGCCGCCGCTGATCATGGTCGGCGGATTCTTCAGAATGTGTGCGCTGACCGCCCGTGCGCTTTTCGTACGGCCGTTCCAATGGCGTGAGACCCTGCAGCAGGGCTGGTTCATCACCAGCGTCGCCATCATTCCGACCATCGCGGTCGCCATTCCGCTGACCGTTCTGCTGGTCTTCACACTCAATATCCTGTTGGCGCAGTTCGGTGCCGCCGACGTTTCGGGTGCCGGGGCAGGCATCGCCGCGGTCACCCAGCTGGGTCCGCTGGTCACCGTGCTGGTGGTCGCCGGCGCCGGGTCCACCGCCATCTGCGCGGACCTGGGCGCCCGCACCATCCGCGAAGAGATCGACGCGATGGAAGTGCTCGGCATCGACCCGATCCATCGACTGGTGGTGCCGCGGGTGATCGCAGCGACTGTGGTGGCCCTGCTGCTCAACGCCTTGGTGATCGTGATCGGTCTGACCGGAGGCTTTCTGTTCGGTGTTTACCTGCAGAACGTGTCCGGTGGTGCCTACCTGTCCACGTTGACTCTGCTCACCGGGTTGCCCGAGGTGATCATCTCGACGGTGAAAGCCAGTGTGTTTGGACTTATCGCCGGCCTCGTCGGTTGCTACCGCGGACTCACCGTCCGCGGCGGCTCCAAGGGCCTGGGCACGGCCGTGAACGAAACGGTCGTGCTGTGCGTGCTTGCGTTGTTCGCCGTGAACGTGGTGCTGACCACGATCGGCGTGAAGTTCGGAACGGGGACCTGACATGTCGACATCGGCAGTGGTCCGGGGTCGCTTTCCCGGGCTGGTCGCGAACTACCAGCGCTACGTCGGGATGGCCGGCCGTGGACTCGAAAGGAGTGGTCGGCTCGGCTGGTTCTCGCTGACCGCCCTCCGAGAGGTCCCCTGGGCGCTGCGCCGGTACCGCACCGAGACGCTGCGCCTGGTCGCCGAATTGGGCATGGGCACCGGCGCCATGGCCGTGATCGGCGGCACCGTCGCCATCATGGGCTTCGTGATGCTGGCCGGCGGCTCGCTGATCGCGATCCAGGGGTTCACCTCACTGGGCAACATCGGCGTGGAGACCTACACCGGTTTCGCAGCGGCCCTGGTCAACGTCCGTGTGGTCGGACCGGTCAACGCCGGCATCGCCTTGGCGGCGACCGTCGGAGCCGGCGCCACCGCCGAGCTCGGCGCGATGCGCATCAGCGAGGAGATCGACGCCCTCGAAGTGATGGGCATCAACTCGATCGCCTATCTGGTCTCGACTCGCGTGGTGGCCGGCTTCACCGTGATCATCCCGCTGTACGCACTCGCGCTGATCATGGCGTTCGCCGCACCGCAGATCGTCACCACGTTGTTCTTCGGGCAGTCGTCGGGCACCTACGAGCATTACTTCCGAACGTTCCTGAGACCCGATGACGTGTTCTGGTCGTTCATCGAGACCATCGTGATCGCGGTGGTGGTGATGGTCACGCACTGCTACTACGGCTTCAAAGCAAGCGGCGGCCCGGTCGGTGTCGGCGCCGCGGTGGGCCAGTCGATGCGGCTGTCCCTGATCACCGTTCCCACGGTGGTGCTGCTCGCAGCGTTGGCGCTCTACGGCGTCAACCCCAACTTCAACCTGACGATGTGACGCGCATGGCTACCGGGAAGCAGAACAGAGTGCACAAGCCGCCGTTCAAGGTGGCCGGCGTGGTCACCTTCGCGGTGCTGGCGCTGATCGGGGCACTGGTCTACGGCCAGTTCCGCGGCGCCTTCACCAAGACGACGTCACTGACCATGGTGGCCCCGCGCGCCGGTCTGGTGATGGACCCGGGCGGACCGGTCACCTACAACGGTGTCCAGATCGGTCGCGTCGCGGAGATCGCGCCGACGGAGTACGAGAACAAGCCGGCGGCCAAGTTCACCCTCGACGTGAACCCCAAGTACATCAAGCTGATCCCGTCGAACGTCAAAGCCGACATCATGGCGACCACCCTGTTCGGCAACAAGTACGTATCCCTGAGCGCGCCCGAGCACCCCTCGCGGGAACGCATCACCACCAAGAGCATCATCGCGACCTCGGTGACGACGGAGCTCAACACCCTGTTCGAGACCGTCAACAACATCTCGGAGCATGTCGACCCGATCAAACTGAACCTGACGCTGCATGCCGCGGCCGAGGCGCTGACCGGGCTGGGCGACAAGCTCGGCGAATCGCTGGTCAACGGCAACCGGATCCTCGACGACGTCAACGCGCGGATGCCCTCCTTCCGTCGCGACCTCAAGGGATTCGCGAACCTGAGCGAGATCTACGCCGACGGAGCACCGGACCTGGTCGGGTTCTTGGACACCTCGGTCGTGACCGTCAAGACCATCACCAACCAGCAGAAGGAGCTCGACGCCGCACTGCTGGGCGCCGCCGGAGTGGGCAACCTCGGAGCGGACGTCACGGAGCGGTTCGGGCCGTACTTCCGGGCACAGTTCTCCGACCTGGTCCCGGTGTCGGCGCTGCTCGACGAGTACAGCCCCGAGCTGTTCTGCGCCATCCGCAACCTTGCCGAGGGCGCACCCAAGGTCTACGACTTCCTCGGCGGCGACGGCTACTCGCTCGCTACCAACAGTGAGCTGGTCGGACCGGCCAACCCGTACATCTATCCCGAGAACCTGCCGCGTTACAACGCTCGCGGTGGCCCAGGCGGTGCGCCGGGCTGCTGGCAGGAGATCACTCACGACTTCTGGCCGGCGCCTTACCTGGTGGCCGACACGGGAGTCAGCCAAGCGCCGTACAACCACTTTGATACCGGATCGCCCCTGGCCATTGATTACGTCTGGGGTCGCCAAGTCGGGGATTACACGATTAACCCATGAACATCACCAGAACCGCCCTCAAACTCGGCGCCGTCGGCTCGGTGCTGCTGCTCTTCACGGTCGGACTCGTCGTGGTCTTCGGGCAGATCCGGTTCGACCGGACGGCCGGCTACTCCGCCGAATTCAGCAACGCCAGCGGCCTGCGCCCGGGACAGTTCGTGCGTGCCTCCGGGGTCGAGATCGGCAAGGTCAAGAAGGTCAAGCTGGTCGACGGTGGACGTCGGGCAGTGGTGGACTTCGACGTCGACCGTTCGCTGCCGCTGTTTCAGTCCACCACCGCACAGATCCGCTACTCCGACCTCATCGGCAACCGGTACCTGGAGCTCAAGCGGGGCGATGGCGAGGGCGCCGACCAGCGGCTACCCATCGGCGGCTTCATCCCCGCCTCCCGCACCGAGCCGGCGCTGGACCTGGATGCGCTGATCGGCGGGTTCAAACCGGTGTTCCGCGCACTGGACCCCGAGAAGATCAACACCATCGCGTCCACCATCGTCACGGTCTTCCAGGGCCAGGGCGGCACCATCAACGACATCCTCCAGCAGACCGCTCAGCTGACTGCCCACATCGCCGACCGGGACGCAGCCATCGGTGAAGTGGTCAAGAACCTGAACGTGGTCCTGGACACCGCGGTCCGGCATCGGCAGACCTTCGACGAGACGGTCGACAACTTCGACAAACTGGTCAAGGGGCTGAACAGCCACGCCCCGGGCCTGGCCAACGGCACGGCGGAGTTCGGTAACGCTGCCGGTAACCTCGCAGATCTGCTGGCCGACAACCGCAAGCAGCTGCACAGCATCTTCCCGGTCGCCGGTCCGGAGCCGCCCGACCGGCTCGACGATGTCGACCAGATTCTGCAGAAGATTCCCAAGGCGATGAAGCTGATCGGACGCACCGGTGTCTACGGTGACTTCTTCAACTTCTATCTCTGCGACGTGACCATCAAGCTTCCCGGACTGCAGGCAGGCGGCCCGATCCGCAACGCTCGTCTGTGGCAGCAGCCGACGGGGAGGTGCACGCCCCAGTGAGAACTCTGGAACCGCCCAACCGGGCACGGATCGGCATCATCGGCGTCGCGACGCTGGCGTTGGTCACCCTGGTGGGGCAGACCTTCACCACGGTGCCGATGCTTTTCGCCGAGCCCAGTTACTACGGCGAGCTCTCCGACACCGGCGGCCTGACCGCCGGGGATAAGGTGCGCATCTCGGGCGTGGACGTCGGCAAGGTCCAGGACCTGTCCATCGCCGGCGACCACGTGCTGGTGAAGTTCTCGGTCGGGGCCAACCCGATCGGCAGCGACAGCATCATCGGAGTCAAGACCGACACCATCTTGGGCAAGAAGGTCCTGTCGATCGAACCGAAGGGCGAGCACCGCATCGCCCCGCAAGCGGTCCTGCCGCTGGGCCAGAGCACCACGCCCTATCAGCTCTATGACGCGGTCTTCGACGCGACCAAGGCCGCTTCCGGCTGGGACATCGACACGGTCAAGAAGTCGTTGAAGGTGCTCTCGGAAACCGTCGAGCAGACCTCTCCCGACCTGAGCGCCGCGCTGGATGGTGTCGCGAAGTTCTCCGACACCATCGGCAAGCGGGACGACGAGATCACTCACTTGCTGGCCCAGAGCAACCAAATCGCGAGCGTCGTCGGCGCCCGCAGCGGGCAGATCGATGCGCTGTTGCGCAACACCCAGACCCTGTCGGCCGCGGTCAACCAGCGCAGCCAGGCGATCTCGGCGTTGCTCGGCAACATCGCGTACTTCGGCGAACAGGTTCAGGGCCTGGTCCGGGACAACCCGGGCTTGGATCTGAACCATGTGTTCGAAGAGGCCTCCAACATCACCGGCATGCTGGTCCGGCGCCAGGATGACCTCCGGGAGATGTTCACCATCTTGGGTAGGTACCTGACGATCGTCAACGAGGCGATGGCATCGGGACCGTACTTCAAAGTCTCGACCCTGAACCTGATCCCCTACTGGATCCTGCAGCCGTGGGTCGACGCGGCGTTCAAGAAGCGCGGCATCTCGCCCGAGGAATTCTGGCGCAACGCCGGCTTGCCCGAGTTCCGCTACCCGGACCCGAACGGAACCCGGTTCGCCAACGGTGCCCCGCCGCCTGCTCCTCAGGTGATCGAGGGCACGCCCGAGCACCCGGGGCCCGCAGTCGCGCCGGGATCTCCATGCTCCTACGCACCTGCCGCGGGCATGTTCCCGACCCCGGGCAACCCGCTGCCGTGCGCCAACCTGGACCCGAATGACGGCCCGTTCGGACGAAGCGGACCGTACCCCGGCCCGACCGACGTGTTGGTCTCGCCGGCGAACCCCGATGGCATCCCGTCATCGCCGGGCATCTCTATCGCGGGTCGCCCGGGTGAGACGCCGCCATTGGTGCCGGGTACTCCGGTTCCGATGCCCGACGCCAACCCCGGCGGACGCACCGAGCCCTTGGGCCCGGTGTCGGGCCCGGCCGCGGCCAACCCGGGCGCAGCACCGCCCCCGGCACCCTTGGCCCCCGGACCTCCGGCACCGCCCGGACCCGGCAACCAACTACCCGCACCGTTCATCACCCCGGGCGAAGGTGGCAACAGCACGCCCGGTGGCGGCGGTGGCGCGCGAGGGAGTGAGCGCCCGTGAGCACCATCTTTGATATCCGCAACCGGCAGCTTCCCGAGCGTTCGCGCAAGACGGTGATCATCGGATCGTTGCTGCTGGCCTTGGTGCTGGCGGCCGGCTTCGGCGGTGTGCAGCTGTTCCGGAAGCTGAACAGCACCACCGTGGTCGCCTACTTCCCGCAGACCGACGCGCTGTATCCCGGTGACGCGGTACAGATCATGGGTGTTCGCGTGGGCGCGATCGACAAGATCGAGCCGGCGGGTGACCACATGAAGGTCACCCTGCACTACAACAACAAGTACAAGGTGCCCGCCGACGCCTCGGCGATCATCTTGAACCCGACCCTGGTGGCGTCGCGGACCATCCAGCTCGAGCCCCCCTACCGGGGCGGGCCGGTGTTGGCCGACAAAGCGGTGATCCCCGAGGAGCGCACCGAGGTCCCGGTCGAATGGGACACCCTGCGCAACGACGTCACCAACATCATCAACAAGCTCGGGCCCACGGCCGAGCAGCCCAAGGGCCCGATCGGTGAGGCCATCGAGACCTTCGCCGACAGCCTCTCGGGCAAGGGTTCGGAGATCAACACCGCCTTCGACAGCCTCTCCTCCGCGCTGACAGCGCTGAACAAGGGCCGCGGCGACTTCTTCGCAGTGGTGCGCAGCCTGTCGCTGTTCGTCAAGGCACTGGACCATAACGACCAGCAGTTCGTCGCGCTCAACCACGATCTGGCCAAGTTCACCAACAACTTGAACAGCACCGACCAGGCCCTGGCGACGGCCACCGACCAGTTCTACGCCACCATGACGATCATCAAGGCGTTCCTCAACCAGAACGCCAAGCCGCTGGTGCAGAGCATCAACAACGTGGAGCAGGTCAGCACGGCGATCACCCAGCCCGAGGCGCTGGAGGGCTTCGAGACCGCGTTGCACATCCTGCCGAACGTGCTGGCGGGCGTCGACGAGATCTACCACCCGGCACAGGGCATGGTGCTCAGCAACCCGGTCATCGCGAACTTCGCGAACCCGATGCAGTTCCTGTGCAGCGCTATCCAGGCCGGCAGCCGACTGGGTTACCAGGACTCCGCGGAACTGTGTGCGGAATACCTGGCACCGGTGGCCGACGCGATCAAGTTCAACTACCTGCCGTTCGGTATCAACATCTGGAACAGCGCGTACACCACGCCGAAAGAGATCGCCTACTCCGAGCCGCGCCTGCAGCCGCCTCCGGGGTACAAGGACACCACCGTCCCGGGCATCTGGGTGCCCGACACCCCCACCTCGCACCGCAACACCCAGCCGGGCTGGATCACCGCGCCGGGCATGCAGGGTGTGGAGCCCGGCCACGACACCGCGCGGCTGCTTACGCCAGAGTCGTTGGCGCAGTTGATGGGCGGACCCGACCCGGCTCCGGTCGACTCGCAGTACCAGACTCCGCCTGGGCCGCCTAACTCGTATGACGAGTCCGCAGGGCCGCTGCCGTTCATCGGTTTGCCGCCCGGCCAGGCACCGATTGCACCGCCGCCGCCGGGTCCGAACGTGGTCCCCGGGCCGGTGGCACCGCTGGCACCGCGAGGTGACGGCTAATGGGACGGAGTACCGCGATGAAGACGGTCAGCCGCCGCGGCTTGCAGGCGCTGGTACTGCTGATGGCCGCTCTGACGCTGTCGTCGTGCAGCAGCTGGCGCGGGATCGCCAACGTGTCCTTGCCCGGCGGACCGGGTAGTGGACCCGGCGCCTACACGGTCTACGTGCAGGTGCCCGACACCTTGGCGCTCAACGGCAACAGCCGCGTACTGGTCGCCGACGTCTTCGTCGGCGCGGTGGAGCGCATCGAGCTCAAGAACTGGGTCGCCACACTCAAGCTGCGGCTGAACCGCGATGTCCACCTGCCGCGCAACGCGACGGCCAAGATCGGCCAGACCAGCTTGTTGGGTTCGCAGCACATCGAGTTGAGGGCCCCGGAGAACCCCGAGGGTGAACTCCGCAACGGTGACACCATCGGGATGAGCAGTTCCTCGTCCTACCCGACGATCGAGCGGACCCTGGCTGGGCTGGCGCTGCTGCTGCAACGAGGTGGGTTGTCGGACCTGGACACCATCACCACGGAGTTCGCCGCGCTGTCCAATGGGCGGGGCGATGAGATCCGGGCCTTCCTGACCAAGCTGGACACGTTCATCGGGAGCCTCAACGATCAGCGTGAGGACATCACGCGGGCGATCGACTCCAGCAACCGGTTGCTGAGTTACTTCGGTTCGCACAACGACAGCCTCGACAAGGCCCTGACCGACTTCCCGCCGTTGTTCAAGTACTTCAACGCGCAACAGTCGATCTTCATCGACGCCGTCGAGGCGCTGGGCGCCATGGGCACACAGGTCAACCAGCAGATCGCACCTGCGCGGTCCGATCTGCACCAGGTGCTGACCTCGATGCAGTGCCCGGCACGCGAACTGCGCAAGGCTTCGCCTTACCTGCCTGACCTGCTGCAGGTGATGATCACCGCGCCGTATCACGTCGACGGTGCCTTCAAGGCCGTGCGCGGTGACTTCATCAACACCTCGCTCGTGGTGGACCTGAGTTACGCGGCCATCGACAACGCGATCCTGACCGGAACCGGTTTCTCGGGGATGCTGCGGGCGTTGGAGCAGTCCTTTGGTCACGACCCCGCGAAGATGATCCCGGACGTTCGGTACACGCCGAACCCGGCCACCGCGCCCGGCGGTCCGTATGTGGAAAGGGCTGACCGGAATTGCTGAAACCACAGATCAAGCGCCAGCTGGTTATCTTCAGCATCCTGACGGCGGTGTCGCTGCTGGTGTTGGGTGTCTACTACCTGCGGCTGCCGACGCTGGCCGGCGTGGGCCAGTACTCGCTGAAGGCCGATCTGCCCGAGGCAGGCGGTTTGTACAAGACCGCCAACGTGACCTACCGCGGGACGATCATCGGCCGGGTCACCAGCGTGGAACCGACCGAGACCGGGGCGCAGGCCACGTTCCAGATCTCCAGCAAGTACAAGATCCCGGTCGACACCAGTGCCAATGTGCACTCGGTGTCGGCGATCGGCGAGCAGTACCTCGATCTGGTGTCCGCCGACAACCCGAGCCAATATTTGAAGGCCGGCCAGACGATCACCAAGAGCACCGTCCCGTCGGCGATCGGTCCGGCGCTGGACACCGCCAATCGCGGATTGGCGGCGCTGCCCACCGGAAAGATCTCGTCGCTGCTGGACGAGACCGCGACGGCGGTCGGTGGATTGGGCCCGTCACTGCAACGCCTCGTCGACGCGACGCAGGCCATCGTCGGTGACTTCACGGCGAATCTGGATGACGTCGACGCCATCGTGGAGAAATCGGCGCCGATCATCGAGAGCCAGACCCAATCCGGCGACGCGATTCACCAATGGGCGCGCAACCTGAATGTGCTGGCCAGTCAGGCGGCGAGCCGTGAAGACACGGTGAAACACATCGTCTCGGACCTGCCGCCGTTGATCGACCAGGTGCACACGGTGTTCAGCGAGACCAAGGACTCGCTGCCGCAGCTCATGGCCAACATGGCGATCCTGACGGAGATGTCCAAGCGGTACAACCGGAACACCGAGCAGGTGCTGGTCTTCCTCCCGCAGGCCGGGTCGATCATCCAGACCGTGACCGCCACCTACCCGGGCCGAGGCTCGATGGGCGTTGCGCTCGGGGCGTTCCCCGGCCCCATCTTCCCGGTGCCGGTTCCGGGCTTGAGCCTGAACTCGCCCCCGCCCTGCTTTACCGGCTTTCTGCCGGCGTCGGAGTGGCGGGCGTTTGCAGACACCAGCCCGGCGGAGCTGCCGGACGTGGCCTGCCGGATCCCTCAGGACACCCCGGCCAACAATGTTCGCGGTGTCCGCAACATCCCATGTGTGGATGTGCCCGGTAAGCGCGCCCCGACACCCAAGGAATGCCGCAGCGACAAGCCGTACGTCCCGCTGGGCACCAACCCCTGGTACGGCGACCCCAACCAGATCCGGAACTGCCCGGCGCTGGGCGCTCGCTGTGACCAGCCCGTCGAGCCGGGTCACGTGATCCCGGCGCCATCGGTCAACACCGGCCTGAACCCGCTACCCGCGGACATGGTGCCGGCGACACCGCCGCCGACCAGCGACCCGCTGTCCCGGCCGGGGACGGGTAGCGTGCAGTGCAATGGGCAACAACCCAACCCCTGCATCTACACCCCCGGTGGGGGTCCATCCGCGATCTACAATCCGCAGAGTGGCCAGGCGGTGGGGCCAGACGGCGTCGAATACTCCGTCGAGAACTCGATGAACATAGGAGACGACGCATGGAAGGGGATGCTGGCACCGTTCCGGTGAGCACGGACGAGGACCAGCAGACTGCAGAGACCCCGGCGCGGGACGCGCTGGACGCTGAGAATGTAGTGGCGGAGACGGAGCAGGAAGCTCCGCAGGAGTCGACCGACTCGGCGGCGGTAGACGCCCAACCGGCACCGTCGCGTCTGGGCCGTCGCCAACAGGCGGGTATCTGTGTGCTGTTACTGCTGTTCGCAGCGGGTTTGGTGGCCGCCGGCTTCGTCGGCCTGCGCGACCACGCGGCAAGCCGGCAACTGGACCGCGACAATGCCGAAGCGATTGCAGCGGCCAAGGAGTGCGTGCTGGCCACCCAGGCGCCGGACGGGCGGGACATCGCGCTGGCGCAGCAGAAGATCCTGAACTGCACGGCCGGCGAGTTCCGCACCCAGGTGACCTTGTACGCGGAGATGTTCGTGCACGCCTACCAGGCGGCAAAGGTGCACGCCGATGTCACCGAGATGGGCGCTGCCGTCGAGCGCAACAACCCGGACGGCTCCGTCGACGTCCTGGTGGCATTCCGCGTCAAGATCAACAACATCGAAACTCAGGGCAAAGAGGTCGGATACCGGCTGCGGGCCCAGATGGTTCGCGAGGACGGGCAGTACCGGATCGCGAAGCTCGACCAGGTGGCCAGGTGACCGACACCGCGGCCGACGCTCCGCGTCTGCAGCCGGCCGGCTGGCGGTCCCGCGCAACGGCGCTCGCCATCGATCTGCTGCCGGGGTCGGCGGTGATGGCGAGCACCGGCATGCTCGCCCTGTGCCTGCCGTCCGACAGCCTCTGGCGGTGGGTCGCGTCAGGAATCGCGGGGCTGGCGTTCCTGGCGACCGAGGTCAATCGAATTTTTCTGCCGGCGCTCAAGGGGTGGAGCCTGGGCCGCGCCGTCACCGGCATCGAAGTGGTCCGTGGCGCAAGCTCGGCTCCGGCGGTCGGTGTGAGCCGACTGTTGCTTCGTGAGGTCGCGCACCTGCTCGACACGGTGCCGGTCCTGCTGGGCTGGCTTTGGCCGATGCGGGACCGCCGGGGGCGTACCTTCGCCGATGTGCTGGCCCGCACCGAGGTACGCCAGGCCGGCGAGCGCAAGCCACCGGCGAACGTCCGAGCCGTGACTGCCAGGGTATTCGTGGCAGCGGCGGCGCTGAGCCTCGCCGCTGCCGGCGCGGCGTACAGCGTGGTCTATCAGAACGACCACAAATCGGTTCTGGCCCAGGCTGAGATCGCCAGACAGGGACCCAAGATCGTGGCGGACATGTTGTCCTACGACCCGGAGACCCTGCAGGACGACTTCGAACGTGCGCAGTCGTTGGCCACCGAAAAATATCGTCAGCAACTGGTGCCTCAGCAGGACGCGATCCGCGATGCCCAGCCGGTTCCGAACTTCTACCGGGTGACCGATGCCGCGGTGATCAACGCGACTCCGCACCGCGCCACCATGCTGCTGTTCTTACAGGGCCAGCGCGGCACAGCCGGAAAGGAGCGCCTGATCAGCGCTACCGTCGAAGTCGTGTTCGTGCAGACCTCGGGGACTTGGCGCGTCGACGACCTGACGGTGGTCAGCAAGCCGTTGCCGGCCGAGGGGGCGAAATGAGCCCCCGCCGCCGCGTGCCCACCGAGGACCAACCGCTCTTCGTCGCCCAGGTGGCGCCCCGGCGTCGACGGCTGCCGATGGTGATCGCCAGTTCGCTTGTGGTGACCGCCGCAGCCATCGCGGTGTGCGCGATGACACTGATAACCCACGAGCAACACCGGCGAACAGTGGTGCGGAACATCGAGGCCCGGGACGCGGTCGAATCGTTCATGACGATGTTCACCTCGCCAGATCCATTCCACGCCAACGACTACCTGGCGAATGTCCTGGACCACGCAACCGGCGATTTCGCCGAGCAATACCAGGAGAAGGCCAATCAGATCCTGATCGCGGTGGCGCGTAGCGAGCCGACCACCGGGCTGGTCAGAGCGGCCGGTGTCGAACGGTGGAATGACGATGGCAGCGTGAGCTTGCTGGTGGCGGTGGAGAACACCAGTAAGTCATCGGACGGAAAGCACGATGTCAAGGTGGCCACCCGCTGGCTCGCCACAGCACAGAAGGAAGGGGACCAGTGGAAGATCAGCAATCTGAACCAGGTGCTGTGACCGACGCGTCCTCCGGGACAGAGGTCGATCCGGAA
>NZ_JRMM01000047.1:0-28185 GCF_000972905.1 Mycobacterium sp. UM_Kg27 | reverse complement strand
AGTCCTTGTGCTCGGCGATAAACCGAATCACCGTTTCCCGGGCCGGTCGAGCTCGGCCCCGAAGAAAATCGCCGCTGCTTTCAAGATCTAGGACTGGCGCCGACCTCTATCGGACCGATACTAATCCCCGCAAAGCCCGATCATCTCGCGGTCTTTGGCGTTTGCATCGTTGATTGCCGCGCCCAGCTCCGGGTCATCGCCCTCTCTGCCGGTGGAGAGAGCCACGATAGTTTGGTAGGTGCGTGCGAGAGCGCGGGCGGCGTCGCGATACTGAGGGGCGAGCGCCGGGTCCGTCGCGGCCGTCTCTAGGATTAAGGCGCCATTGGTCGCAGAGAGACGCGCGAGGGCAATGTTGTTGGGCGTGTTCGTCTCAATGTGCTCCGCGTGAGCTGCAAGCTTGTAACTGTCGCAGAGACGCTTCTTGGCGTCGGCTTGTTGCGCGGCCGTGTAGCGAGGCGCTGACGCGTCGGCTGATCGGGTTAGCGAAATGATCGCCACGATCAACGCGGCGGCAGATAGCAGCGCAGCAAGTGCCGCGAGTACCGCAAGGGATCGCTGGGGCGACCGGGCGGGAGGCGTTGTGGGCCAAGGTGGTGGTGTCATGGTCACACTCCGGATGGTAGACCTCAAACACGCGCTAGGGCCCTAGATCGTTGCCTCGCAAAGGGGGCAACCCAGAGCAAGACAACCGGTTGGCTAGGGACCGGTTGCGCTTGGCCGCCTGACCCCTACCGCCCCAACGGCTTATAGAACACCAGCCCATTGCCCTTGTTGTCGTAGACCACCGCGCGGCGCTCGTGGGCATCGTCGTACGGGCCCTTCACGATTCCGCCCCCGCTGGCCTCGATGGCTTTCGCAGCACCGTCGACGTCGTCCGTCTTGATGCCGACCACCACCTGTCCGTGGATGGGGTGGTCCACCGCGGTCGCCAATGCCAGCGTCACCGATCCGCCGTCGAGCGCGGCGAAGTGCGCGCCGTCGCGAAACTTCAGCGGCATGCCCAGGGTCTCGCTGTAGAACTTGATCGACTCGTCCAGGTCGTCGGTGGACAAGACGATCATCCGAATGTCGTGGTCGCTCACGGCTACCTCCTGTAGTTCGGCCTCGATCCAGGCTAAGCCCGGATAGCGTCACCGGAGGGGTAATCTCCTTGCCGTTTTGGTCATCGCGTGCGTCCTCGTCGCGCCGCTGGTCAATACGGTGGTCACCGACCACGGGTATTCGGCGTCGATCCAGTGGTGGCGCCGGCGCTGCCAAACGAAGCTCGGGTGATCGCGATCGATCTGGGCGGCTCCAAGGCCCCGAGCGACGCATCACCCCACAGCGCGATGAGACAGACCACCGCCGTGCGCCGTGCGCTCGACGCGCTGGGTGTGCGTCAGTGCTGGTCCGGCATCGAGAGGACAAGCCAATTCATAAGCAACATAACACCTTTCATCAACACGCAACACAACACCTAAGCCCGCCACGTTTCACGCGCCACCCGGTGGAAGTTTCCGCCGAGCACGGCATCGATGTCGCCGACTGTCCAGCCGCGGTCCAACAGGTGCTCGCGCAGCCCCAGCCAGGTCTCCGGCGGCATCCACTGGATCGGACCCCAGCGGGTGTAGCTCTCGTCGAACAGCTGCGGGTTGGCCAGCAGCTCGGCATTGAAGTCGGCGTGGTCGAAGGAGTAGTCGGTGCTGACACCGACGTGCTCGATGCCCACCAGTTCGACCGCGTACTCCAGGTGGTGGGCGACCGCGTTGAGTGTTGGAGTGTTGGGGCCCAAGAAGATTCCCACCGCGGTGATGCCGACGACGCCGCCGGTGGCCGCGCACGCCCTGGCCTGATCGTCGGTGATGTTGCGGGGGTGATCCCACAGTGAGCGCATACACGAATGGCTGTAGACGACCGGGCCGGTCGAAACCGCGCACATATCCAAGCCGGTGCGGGCGCTGCCGTGCGAGCCGTCGGGGACCATGCCCACGGCGTTCATCTCGGCGACGATCGCGCGGCCCCACGCGGTCAGTCCGGAGTCCACGGCGTCCAGGCAGCCGCTGCCGGCGCGGTTGGCATGGTTGTAGGTGGGCAACAGGGTGCGGACGCCCTGCTCGGCCAACACGGCCAGGTTGGCCAGATCGTCGTCGAGCGGGTTGGAATCCTCCAGGTCGAACACCACCGCGATGCCGCCGGCACCGGTGATCGCGTCGACGTCGCTGACGGTGGCCGCCACCGTGAGATTCGGGTGGGTGTCGATGGCGCGGCGAAAGTGCCGCAGCAGGGCCACGGTGTCGGCCAAGCGCTGCGGGGCGTAGCCCGCGTTCACCGACAGCAGTGCGCCGCCGGAGTGCTGGTAGCGGGTCAGCGGGGCCACCTCGGCGTTGTCCTGCAACGGCAGGCAGGTGTGCTGGTCCCACAGCAGCGTGCTCATAGCCGCTGATCTTGCTCTGCACACCGCCCGAATGCGACGCATTAATCTAGCTCCATGGCAATCGACTCGCGGCCCGCGTTGAAATCGGACATCCCCTCGCTGGCGCAGGCGTTGGGGCGCGCGTTCTACGACGACCCGGTCTCCATGTGGCTGCTTCCCGACGACGAAGCCCGCACCGACCAGTTGACGACCTTCTTCGGCACCTCCACGCGGGTTCATCATCTGGCGGGCGGCGGCGTCGAGGTGGCCGACGACGGCGCAGTCGTCGGGGCGGCTGCGCTGTGGGACCCGCCGAATCGCTGGAAGCAGTCGATCTGGTCGCAGCTGCGCATGGTGCCGTCGTTGTTCCGGTCCTTGGGCTTCCGACTCACGCAAGGCCGCGCGCTGACCGACCTGTTGGATGCCAACCACCCCGAGGAACCGCACTGGTACCTGGCGGTGATCGGCAGTGACCCGTCCGTGCGGGGCCGCGGCTTCGGACAGGCCGTCATGCAGCCGCGGCTGGATCGCTGCGATGCCGAACTCTGCCCGGCCTACCTGGAGTCCAGCAAGCACGAAAACGTGCCGTACTACGAGCGTTTCGGCTTCCGGGTGATCGGCGAGATCAATGTCCCCAACGGCGGGCCGACGCTGTGGAAGATGTGGCGGGAGCCGCAGACTCCGTAGCGGTCAGTCGCCGACCGAGCCGCCGAGTCGTTCGGCGGCGGCGATGTAGTCCTCGACGAACTCGAACACCACGTCGCGCGCGGGCTTCACCTTGTTCATCAGCCCGACTCCCTGGCCGACGAAGTAGGTGGACAGCGCTTGTGCCCCAGCGTGTCCGGTAGCGGCCAACTTGTCGATGCGACGCAGTGTGGGTTCGGCGATCATCGACTGAAGTGGAAGCGGCAGGGTCGGGTGGCCCTTGTCGTTGGGCTGCCACGCGTCAGTCCAATCGGAGATCAGTTGGCGTGCGGGCTTGCCGGTACGTCCGGTGGAGCGAATGGTGTCGCGCGAGGTGGCCGCGAGCATCTTCTGCACGGTGTGCGGGGCGGTCTCGGCTTCCTCAGTGGTGAGCCATACCGAGCCCGTCCACGCGCCGGCGGCCCCCAAGGCGACGCAGGCCGCCATCTGCCGACCGGTGACGATCCCACCGGCGGCAAGCACGGGCACCGCGTTGTCGATGGCCTCGATGACTTCGGGAACCACGACCAGCGTGGATACTTCGCCGCAGTGACCGCCCGCCTCGGTGCCCTGAGCGACGATCAGATCCACGCCCTGCGCGACCTGCTTGAGGGCGTGCTCTTTGGCGCCGACGAGCGCGGCGACCGGGATCCCGTTGTCTTTGCCGGACTTGATCATGTAGTCCGGTGGCACGCCCAGGGCGTTGGCCATCATGCGGATGGGGTGGGCGACAGCGACTTCGAGCAGTTGTTCGCCGTTGCTACCGGCGAGCATGGCGGATCCCAACCGGGGCTTCTCATCGGGCTCGATGTCATGCTGGGCCAGCAGGTCGGCGATGAACGCCTTGAACTCATCGGGGATCCGGTCGGACAGTTGGCGGCCGGACAGGTTCTCGCCCTTGCCTTCGAATTTGGCGGGCACGATGATGTCGATGCCGTAGGGCTTTCCCTTGACCTGCTCGTCGATCCAGGTCAGTTCCTGATCCAACTGCTCAGGGGTGTAGGCGGCGCCGCCGAGCACACCGAAGCCGCCGGCGTTGGTCACCGCGGCAACCACGTCGCGGCAGTGGCTGAAGGCGAAAAGCGGGAAGTCGATGCCGTACTGCTCGCAGATGGGTGTCTTCACGGCGTCGCCGCTCCTTCGGTCAGTGGGGATCGAGAAGGGTGCCTGGCCCCGCGGGGTGAGGCAGTTGCAGCGACGTTATCGCAGCACAGGCGAAGCGGCGCACCTGGTATGGCTCTCGACCGAAACACCGATGCCGCAAGGTCATTGACCATGCGGCATCGGTGCGCGAAGGGTTATCAGCCCACCAGCGCGTCGAGCAGTCCCGACAGGTCGGAGTCGCTGAGGTCGGGAGCCGACAAGCTGTGGTCGGCCAACAAGGACTCGATGATGGTGGCCTCCGATCCTCCCGGGGGCGGCAACGGCGCGTCGGTCGGCTGAATGACTCCCGCGCCGGTCAGGTAGGCAACGCCGCGGGCCATCAGTTGCAGCGCATCCACTGACAGACCACCGAAGAAGTCGTTGACCTGCTGGGCGGCTTGGGCCAGTCCGCTGATCAGGAAGATGTCCTGGTCGACGATTCCCTGCAGGAACTTGTCGATGTCGGCGACCACACCGTTGAGCAGGTACGGGATGGTGGCGACGACGGTACGGAGGCCCAGGGCGAGGTCGTTGCCGATGTTCGGGTAGCCATACATCGCGATTGCGTCGGTAAGCGACTGCTTGAGGTCGACCGGCGAGACGATGCTGTTGACGATGCTGGGGTCGGTGAACATCGGGGAGCCGTCGAAGTCCGACCGCAGCGGGACGCCGAAGAGCTGCAGGATGGTCGGGGTGATGTCGGCGATCGAGTAGTTCAGGTTCTGGCTGCCGTCGGTGGCGTTGTCGCCGGCCTGGTCGAAGATGACGAACTGGGTGGTCTCATTCGGCGACTGGAAGCCATGCCCGAAGCCCAGCGACATCTGGTGGCCGTGGTCGGTGGTGATGATGATCGACCAGTCATCGCCGGTCTCGCCCCTGGCGTAGGCGACCGCATCCAGGATCTGCTGGATGTTGGCGCCGACGTTGATGACGGCCTGGGCGTACTCGGCCGACCCGCCGCCGTAGGAGTGTCCGGCCTCGTCCGCCTGCACCTGGTAGGAGAAGATGAAGTTGTCGATGTTCGGGTTGGTCGTGGTCGCCAGGATCTGGGCGATGGTCTGCGACGTAACCTCTGCGTCGGTGTCGGCCCAGCTGTTCTGGAACGGGACGAACAGGTTGTTGTCGGCCCCATAGCCGCCCGCGGCGGCCATGTCGTTGATGTAGTCCCAGTCGGCGATCACCGTGGTCTCGATGTCCGGGTTGTGGTACTCGAGCAGGTTGAACACCGTCGGCCACTTGTCATACGGTTCGGGCTCGAACACGTTGTTGATCACACCGTGCTTGTCGTCCCACACCCCGGTGAGGACCGTCGACCACGACGGACCGGAGATCGTGGTGTGGTTGACCTCGGTCGCGGCGCCGGTGATGCCCTGGTCCATCGCGGTCTTGAAGCCGCTGTCCTCGTTGTAGGCGTACTCCAGGATCTTGGCGAGGTTGGTGCCGTCAGTGCCGATCAGCAGCACATGCTGGGCGGCAAGCAGCCAGTCGGCCGTCGTTGCGGACAGCCCCGCCGGCGTCCCGACGACGGACCCTGTGCCGGCGACCAGGCCGGCGACGGCCACACCACTGAGGAACTTTTTGAGTGTTGTCACGGTCGGACTCCCCCGTCGAGTTGTGCGAGCCAATTGGGCGCAAGACTAACAGTTACCCAAGCGAAAACTCAGCTTTCTGCCCGAAATTACTCATTTGTGCAGGGTGTTACTGAGGAGGCCAGTGGGTTATCTCACCCGACGGGGCGGGTGTCAGACGAGTTGTATCAGCTCAGCAGGGCGTCCACGTCCAGCAGCAGCGGAAGCTCGGAGCCGTCCAGGTCGGGGGCGCTGAAAGCAGCGTCGGCCAGCAAGGTTTCCAGCGATCCGGTGAACTCGGCGCCGCCGGGAAGGGGCAGCGGGGCGTCGTTCGGCGCAATGACACCTGCACCGGTCAGGTATGCGACAGCGCGGCCTAACTCGTTGGCCACGTCGATCACCAGCCCGCCGACGGTGTTGAACACCCACTGGGCGCCCTGGGCCAGCCCGCTGATCAGGAAGATGTCCTGGTCGATGATTGACTGCAGGAAGTTGTTGACCGGGGGGAAGGCCCAGTCCCGGAGGAAGTAGCCGGCACCGCCGGCCAGCGCACGAAGGCCCAGCATGAGGTGGGTGCCGATGTCGGGATAGCCGTAGGTGTCGATTGCGGCCTGCAGCGCCGCCCTCAGGTCATCGGGGAAGACGGTGCTGTTGAGCAATTCCGGGTCGAGCTGCATGGGGGTGCCGTCGAAGTCCGACCGCATGGGGATGCCGAAGGCCTGCAGAATCGTGGGCACGATGTCGACGGTCTGGTAGGCCAAGTTCTGGGCACCGGCCTGGTCCTCGTTCCCGGCCAGCGAGAACATGATGAAGCTGGTGGTCTCGTTGGGTGACTGGAGTCCGTGTCCGAGGCTGAAGCCGGGCAGCTCCGGATTCGCCTGGTGGCCGTGGTCGGTGGTCAGGATGATGGTCCACTTGTCGCCGGTGGCCGCCTCCGCCTGAGCGACTGCCTCCAGGATCAGTTTGAGGTTGGCGCCGACGTTGATGACGGCCTGCATGTACTCGTCCGACTCGGCGCCGTAGGAGTGTCCGGCATGGTCGACCTGGGACTGGTAGGCGAACATGAAGTTCGAGATGTCCGGATTGGTGGTGGTCGCGAGAATCCGGGAGATGGTCTCGTCGGCTGTCAGCGCGTCCATCTCGGCCGACGTGGAGCCCCCGGAAATGCCGATGATGTTGTCAGCGGGGTAGTTGCCCGTGGAAGCCATCTCGGTGAACAGGCCCCGGCCGGAGATGACCGTGGTCTCGATTTCCGGCTTGTTGTACTCGATCAGGTTGAACACCGACGGCCAGGTTGTGTACGGCTCCGGACGGTAGATGTTGCTGACGATCCCATGCTTGTCGTCCCACACCCCGGTGAGGATGGTCGACCATGACGGCGTGGACAGCGTCTGGTGGCCGGTCAGGCTGGTGATGGCGGTAATGCCCCGGTCCGCCAGCATCTTGAAGCCGCTGTCGTCGTTGAAGGCGTACTCCAGGATCTTGTCGATTCGGGTTCCGTCGGTGCCGAGCAGCAGCACATTCTCGGCGGCCAGCAGCCATTCGGCGGTCACCGAGGACAGACCCGGCGGTGTCCCTGCTGTCGCGGCTCCCGTTCCAGCAACCAGGCTGGCCACGGCCGTAGCGCACAGAAACTGCTTGACCTTCGTCACGATCGGGTCTCCTCGTTGGCGTGGTTGGTGTTGCTGCCGTCGCTTCGGCGGATCAGCCCAGCAGAGCCTCGACATCGAGCAGCTGCGACAGGTCGGCGGCCACCTGGGACAGATCGGAGAACTCGGCGCTGCCCGGCGCCGGCAGCGGCGCGTCTTCGGGCGCGATCACACCCGCCCCCAACAGGTGCGCGGCTCCCATTGCCAGCGTGTTGGTCACGGTCACCGTCAGACCGCCGAAGAAATCGTTGATCTGCTGGGCGACCTCGGCCAGCCCACTGATCAAGAAGATGTCCTGGTCGACGATCCCCTGCAGGAAACCGTCGATCTGGTGCATGAACTTGTCGATGAAGTACGGCACGGACCCGATCACAGTCCGGATGGCCAGCTCGATCTCGTTGCCGATGTTCGGGTAGCCGAACATCGCGATCGCGGCGGTGAGTGCTTGTTCGAGATCGACAGGCGTGACGTTGCTGTTCAGGACGGTCGGGTCGTCCACCAGCGAGACGCCGTCGAAGTCCGAGCGCAAGGGGATGCCGAACAGCGACAGGATCGTCGGCGTGATGTCGGCTGTCGAGAAGTTCAGGTTCTGGCTGCCGTCGGAGGCGTTGTCGCCCGCTTGGTCGAAGATCACGAACGACGAGGTCTCGTTGGGCGACTGGAAGCCGTGGCCGATGCTGAGACCGGGCAGGGTCACGGTCTGCTGGTGGCCGTGGTCGGTGGTGACGATGATCGACCAGTCGTCGCCGGTGATCGCCTGCACCTGAGCGATCGCGGCCAGGATCTGTTGGAGATTGGCCCCGAGATTGATGATGGCCTGCATGTACTCCTCCGACCCGCCGGCGAACTCGTGTCCGGCGTGGTCGGCCTGGCTCTGGTAGGAGAACAGGAAGTTCGAGATGTCATCCGGGTTGTCCGCGGTGCCGAGGATCTGGGCGACAGTGAGCGCGGTGACCGCAGCGTCGCTGTCGGCCGGGCTGTCCCCGGCGGGCACGAAGACGTTGTTGTCGACCGAATATCCGCCGGCGTCGGCCAACTTGTTGAGGTACTCCCAATTGCTGATGATCGTGGTCTCGATCTCCGGCTTGTTGTACTCGATCAGGTTGAACACCGACGGCCACGCGTTGTAGGGCTCGGCCCGGAACACGTTATTGAAGACCCCGTGCTTGTCGTCCCACACGCCGGTGAGGATCGTCGACCACGAAGGCCCGGAGAGGGTGGTGTGGTTCACTAGACTGGTGGCGCCGGTGATGCCCTGGTCCATGGCGGTCTTGAACCCGCTGTCGTCGTTGTAGGCGTACTCCAGGACCTTGGAGAGGTTGACGCCGTCGAGGCCGATCAGCAGCACGTGCTCGGCGGTGAGCATCCAGTCGGCAGTCACCGTCGACAGGCCCACCTGGGCCCCTACCGCTGCTCCTGTTCCCGCAACCAGACTGGCGACGGCCGTAGTGCACAGAAACTGCTTCACCTTTGTCACGATCGATTTCCCTCGCCGAAGTTACGCGGACCACTGGGCGGCAAGCCTAGCAGCCGGTCCCCAGGAAAAATTCAGCTTCATGCCGAATTTCCCTCATTTGCCCAGAAAGTTACTGAGGAATCTGCGGTAGCCGTACAGGTGCGGCGCCGCGGACATGGCTCCGCCCCACCGGCCGGTGCTGCCTGAAGCCGGTGATGCCGGCCGGCTTCCCAGGGGTGTTCCGTGCGGCGGGGCGCCCCGCTCAGGGCTTGCTGCGCCAGCCGCCCGCGGCAACCGCGATCATCCGGAGTTGTTTGACGGCAACGGCTTTGATCTCGGCCAGGCTCTCGGCATCCGGGGCGTCTTCGATGGCCTCCGCGGTGACGATCATCGCGTTGACAAACAGTCCCGCCAGGACGTTGAGATCCTCGGAGCTCCAGGCATTGAACCCGGGGAAACGCGCCAGATCCGTGGCCAGCTCGGAGGTGATCAACCGGATCTCGGTGCGGATCGCGTAGCGCAGCACGGTCATCCCGCTGAAGCGTTCCCGGTTGATGAACCGCCAGTACTCGTGACGGGAGGCCACGCTGTTGACCAGGACCTCCACCGAGGACTCGATGACCCGGCTGGGGTCCACCCCGCCGGTGCGGGCGTCGCGCAGTGTCTCGCGCAGTGCTCGAAACGATTCGTCGATGAGCACCAGGCCCAGGGCATCCATCGACTCGAAATGCCGGTAGAAGGCGGCCGGCACGATGTGGGCGGCGCGCGTCACCTCGCGCAGGCTCAGGGCGCTGAAGCTGCGTTCGTCCAGCAGGGTGAGCGCCGCGTTGATGATCGCGCGCCGGGTGGCTTCCTTGCGTTCCTCGCGGGAAACGCGCTCCGGCAGTTCGGGGCGGGGCGCCCGTTCGGGGCGGGAGACACGGGGAGGCCGTTCGGGCCGCGGTGGCCGCGTGCGCCCAGACCGTGAATTCGGCGTACGACTGTTCACTGTTGTGAAGCGTAACACAACCGGCGAACAGCCCTTGACTGTTCGTAAACAAGTGTTCACTGTGTACATATGTTCACTCAAACTTTGACGCGGCGGGTCCTGGGCTCCAGCCTGGTCGATCTGCTCACCGGCCCGCACGGGGTCGACCGCTACACCGAGCTGGTGTCACCGACGTGGACCCGCAACGACGCCCGCGCCCGGGTCGTCGAAGTCCGGCGTTCCACCCCGCGCAGCGTGACCCTGATCGTCGAACCCAACGACGCGTTCGGCTGCTTCCCCCGCTTCCGAGCAGGCCAACACGTCAACCTGTCGGTCGACATCGACGGGCGTCGGCGCACCCGGTGCTACTCGCCGGCGAACGCCGAGGGGCAACGGCTCCTCGAGCTCACCATCGGCCGCCACGAAGGGGGCCTGGTCTCCGAGCATCTGTACCGCAACGCGCGGCCCGGCATGGTCGTCGGACTGGAGAACGTCGGCGGAGACTTCGTGCTCCCGGCGATCCGCCCCCGGCGCATTCTGCTGATCTCCGGTGGCAGTGGCATCACCCCGGTGATGTCGATGCTGCGCACGCTGGCCGCCGAGCAATATGCGGGCCGCGTGACCTTCATCCACTACGCCCGCAGCCGTGAAGAGGCCTGCTACCACGATGAACTTGCCGCCATGCCGCGAGTGCGGGTCCTGCACGGCTACACCCGCACTCCCGAAGACGGCGACCTGCAGGGCTACTTCAGCGCCGAGCATCTTCAGGCCGCCATGCCGAACCCCGAAGCGGTGTACGTGTGCGGGCCGCCGGCGCTGGTGACGGCCGTGCGCGAGCAGTGCCCCGACGCGATCTCAGAGAGCTTCGTACCCCCGGTCTTCACGGTTCCGGCCGACCCCTCCGGCGGGCAGGTCAGCTTCCTCGGCAGCACCGTGTCGGTGGTCGACGACGGCCGAACCCTGCTGGAGCAGGCCGAAGCGGCCGGACTGCAACCGGCCAGCGGATGCCGGATGGGTATCTGCCACAGCTGCACGTGCCGCAAAACCGGTGGCGCGGTGCGAAACCTGATCACCGGCGCGATCTCCACCGCCGAAAGCGAAGACATTCAGATCTGCGTGTCGGTTCCCGTCGGTGACGTCGAAATCGACCTGTAGAAAACGAAAGGAGCCAATCATGACTCAGTCAGTCCTCGAGCAGCCGCAGACCGAGCAGCCACAGGCGCTCGAACAGCCGCAGGTTCTCCAACGATCGGATCTGCCGGCAAATCTCGATGCCTTCGGCGCCGAGCTCGACGCGCTGCGTCAGCGCGTCCTCGACGACCTCGGCGAGCGCGACGCCGACTACATTCACCGGATCATCAAGGCGCAGCGCACCTTGGAGGTCGGCGGACGCGCGTGTCTGTTCTTCAGCATCATCCCGCCGGCCTGGCTGGCCGGCACCGTGATGCTGGGATTGTCGAAGATCCTCGACAACATGGAGATCGGCCACAACGTCATGCACGGCCAGTACGACTGGATGGGCGAACCGGCGTTGTACGGCAGGGACTTCGAGTGGGACAACGCCTGCCCGGCAGACCAGTGGCGGCACTCCCACAACTACATGCACCACACCCACACCAACATCGTCGGGATGGACCGCGATGTGGGCTACGGCATCCTGCGGATGAGCGACAAGCAGCCCTGGGAGCCCTACTTCTTAGGTAACCCGCTCTACGCCTTCCTGCTGATGGTCCTGTTCCAATATGGCGTGGCGGTGCACGAACTGGAGGCCGAGCGCATCCGGGCCGGCGAGATCGGATTCGTCGACAAGAAGGAGATGCTGCTGGAGACCTGGCAGAAGGTACGCCGCCAGACCCTCAAGGACTACGTCGCCTTCCCGCTGCTGGCCGGGCCGTTCGCGCCACTGGTGTTCGCCGGCAACTTGACCGCCAACCTGATGCGCAACGTGTGGTCCTACATGATCATCTTCTGCGGGCATTTCCCTGACGGCACACAAGAGTTCACCGTTGAAGAGACCGAGAACGAGTCTCGCGGGATGTGGTACTACCGTCAGATCCTCGGCTCGGCGAACCTGACCGGCGGCAAGTGGTTCCACATCTTCAGCGGCAACCTGTCGTTCCAGGTGGAGCACCACCTGTTTCCCGACCTGCCGGCGCACCGCTACGCCGAAATAGCGCCGCAGGTGCGGGAGATCTGCGAGCGCTACGGGGTGCCCTACAACACCGGCCCGCTGCTCAAGCAGTTCGGCAGCGTGGTCCGCAAGATCTGCAAGCTGGCGCTGCCCTGGAACTGAAAAGCGGCTCAGTCCACCCCGATGGTGACTTCAGTCGACTTGATGAACACCGTCGCGGGCTGGCCGACCTTGAGGTCGAGATCGAGGGCGGCCTCGCGGGTGACCGACGAGGTGATCACCTGCTCACCGCCGTCGAGCCGGATCTTGACCACGGCCATGACGGCGCCCACATCGAGATCGGTGATGGTTCCGGTGAGTTGATTGCGCGTTGAGAGCTGCATGGTGGTCCTCTCCGATTCTCGGTGACCGATGGATCAACCGTAGATCAGGCCCGGGGTCCCAGCAGGGCAACCGACGCGTCGATGGCCGGCTCGGTGATGATGCCGATGTCGGCGCCGTCCTCGACGGCCAGCGCGGTCAGCTCCCGCAGGCCGCCCAGCAGAATCACCGCCAGCGCCGGACTCAGCGCCGGCAGATTCGCGCGGCGAAATCCCGGACTGCCGCTGAGTTCGATCAGCAGGTTCGACATCAGCTCCAGCCCGCGGCGCTGCGCCGGCCGGGCCACCTCGCCGAGGGAAGGCATGTCGCGGATCCAGCTCAGCGTGATCGCCGGCCGGGACCGGATCTGGGTGACGTAGGCCTGTACCGCCTGGCGGATCTGGACCTGCCAATCGGCCTCGGGATCCACCTCGGTCCTGATACGTAGCGCCAGTTCCTCGTTGTCCACCCGCAGCAGTTCCAGGAGGCACTCCTCCTTGCTGGCGAAATGGTCATAGAAGGTGCGTTTGGAGGTACGGGCCGCGCGCACAATCTCGGCGACAGTGCTGGCCCGGTACCCGCGCTCGGCGATCGAATCGGCCAGCCCGTCGAGCAGTCGGCGCCGGTAGGGGTCGGCAGTGTTGGCCGCCCGGGTATCGACCGCAGCCACCGTCATTGCCGTACCTCCCCTACGCCTAGCTCTTGCCACTCGTTGGTACTAAAGAGTACCGTGTCCCGCATGCATTGGTACGCTTTGGTACCAGGTATCACGTCGGGAGGCGTCGCATGACCCACACGGTTGCCAGCACGGCCGCGGACGCCGCTGCGGCACAGGTTCAACCGGCCATCAACCTGCCGCCCGGCCCGCGCGCGTCCAAGCTGACCGCGGGAGTGCTGTTCATTCTGTCCCGGCGCCGGGCGCTGCAACGCCTGACCCGTCGATACGGTGCCGCGTTCACCATTGACGTTCCGCTGTTTGGGCCGACGGTATTCGTGACCGACCCGGAATTGGCCCGGCAGGTGCTGCTGACCAGCCCGGACGACCTGGGCAACATCCAGCCGAACCTGTCGCGGATCCTCGGCAGGGGGTCGGTGTTCGCCCTCGACGGCGCGGCGCATCGGCGCCGGCGCAACTTGCTGAGCCCGCCGTTCCACGGCAAGAGCGTGCGCGCCTATGAGCAGATCATCGTCGAGGAGACCCTGCGCGAGATCGCCGGCTGGCCCACCGGAAAGCCCTTCGAGACCTTCGGTCCGATGAACAGGATCACGCTCAATGTCATCCTGCGGACCATCTTCGGAGCCGAAGGCACCGAACTGGATCAGTTGCGGGCGATCCTGCCCAAGTGGGTGACGCTGGGCTCTCGGCTGGCGGCCTTGCCGATCCCGATTCGCCAGTACGGCCGGTTCACCCCGTGGGGCCAGCTGGAGGCATGGCGTGCTCACTACGACGGCATCCTGGACAAGCTGATCGCCGATGTGCGAGCCGACCCCGATTTCGAGAACCGGTCCGACGTGCTGACCCTTCTGCTGCGTAGCAACCACGAAGACGGTACGACCATGACCCGCCAGGAGCTCGGCGACGAGCTGCTGACCCTGCTGGCCGCCGGACATGAGACCACGGCATCGACCATGGCCTGGGTCTTCGAGCGGCTGAGCCGCTACCCCCAACTGCTCGACGAACTGACCGCCGAGGCGGACGCAGGCGGGAATAGGTTGCGGCGCGCCACGATTCGCGAAGTGCAGCGGGTTCGCACCGTGATCGACTTCTCCGGACGGCATGTTTACGCGCCCAGCATCCAGATCGGCGAGTGGGTGATCCCGCGCGGCTACTCGGTGATCGTCGCGATCAACCAGCTCCACCAGAACTCCGCCGCGTTCGATGACCCGGACGGATTCGACCCCAAGCGTTACCTCGACGGCAGCCCGTCGGCGTTCGAGTGGATGCCGTATGGCGGCGGCACCCGGCGTTGCCCGGGTTCGACGTTCGCCAACCTGGAGATGGACGTGGTGTTGCGGACGGTCTTGGAGCGCTTGGCCATCGAGCCTACCACCGCGCCCGGGGAGAAGTTCCACTCCCGCGGCGTGGCCTTCACGCCCAAGAAGGGCGGTCGGATCACGGTGCGCCGCCGGGACTG
This sequence comes from Mycobacterium sp. UM_Kg27, assembly GCF_000972905.1. NCBI lineage: Bacteria > Bacillati > Actinomycetota > Actinomycetes > Mycobacteriales > Mycobacteriaceae > Mycobacterium > Mycobacterium sp. UM_Kg27. The sequence goes on along the minus strand of NZ_JRMM01000047.1, from coordinate 13,700 downwards.
ATCCCGGCTAGCGCTGCGAATGCAGCTGCCAGTTCGGCCGGATGTAGTGGCAGGTGTAGCCGCCCGGGAACCGCTCCAGGTAATCCTGATGCTCCGGTTCGGCCTCCCAGAAGTCCCCAGCGGGGCTGACCTCGGTCACCACCTTGCCCGGCCACCGGCCGGAGGCCTCCACGTCGGCGATGGTGTCCAGCGCGATCTGGCGCTGCTCGTCGTCGAGGTAGAAGATCGCCGAGCGGTAACTGGTTCCGACGTCGTTGCCCTGGCGGTTACGCGTGGTCGGGTCGTGAATGGCGAAGAAGAACTCCAGCAGGCTGCGGTAGTCGGTGGCTGTGGGGTCGTAGGTGATCTCGATGGCCTCGGCATGGGAGCCGTGGTGGCGGTAGGTGGCATTCGGGACATTGGGGTCGCCGGTGTAGCCGACTCGGGTGCTCACCACACCGGGCTGCTTGCGGATCAGGTCCTGCATGCCCCAGAAGCAGCCGCCGGCCAGGATCGCTCTCGGGAAATTGGTCATACCCCGATTATCCGCAGCTATGGCCGACCCGCCAGCGAATAGGAACGGTAGCTGGTCAGCACCGCGCTCGGCTCGCGGTGCGGCGGCGCCTGTGCCGTCAACTCGGGGAAACGGTCGAACAGGGCGAGCAGGCCCAACCGGATCTGCATGCGGGCCAACGGGGCGCCCAGGCAGACATGCGGACCGAACCCGAATCCCAGGTGGCCGGTCTGCGAGCGGGCCAGGTCGAGCCGGTCGGGGTCGGGAAACATCGAAGGGTCTCGGTTGGCGGCCGCCAGCCCGAGCAGGATCGGTGCGCCCGTTTCGATCACGGTGTCTTTAGTGTCACCGACTTCGATCGGGGCGCCGGCCACTCGGGAGATCATCAGAGCCGGGCTGATCATCCGGACCAATTCGTCAACGGCGTGCGGGGAGTCGGCCAGCAGGCCGCGTTGCCCGCTCTCCTCGATCAGCAGCGCGGCCGCCCCGGTCAGCACGGCCGTGGTGGTGTCATGCCCGGCTGACAGCAAGAAGATGGCGTTGTGCAGCAGCTCGTCGTCCGACACCGGCAGTCCGCTGGTCGCCACCACGGACAGCAGATCGTGGCCCGGGTTGGCGCGGCGTAGCTCCAGCAGATCGGCGAGCAGCGCCTTCATCCCGGCGGCGGCGTCGTCCGCGGCAGTGAAAACGGTGCGAGACGCCGCTGGTTCCAGCGCCGCGATCAGCGCCATCGACCAGGTCGCCAGGTTGTCCAGTTCGCTGTCGGGCACTCCCAGCAGCGTGGCGATCGCCCCCAGCGGCAACGGCTTGGCGAACTCGGCCACCAGGTCGAAGCCATCGGGGTCCAGGCCGGCCGCCAACGACCGGGCCCGGGCGGCGACTTCGGCTTCGAAGGAGGCCAGCGCACGCGGCGTGAATGCCCGTGACAGCGGAGCCCGCAGCCGGCGGTGATCATCACCGGACCGATAGAACAGGTTGTGTTCCACGTGGGTCAGATACGGGCGGCCCGGATCGAGCTTGCCGCGGTACAGGTTTCGCCGGTCGGTACTGACCCGCCCGTCACGCAGCATCGCCAGCACATCGGCGTAGCGGGTCAGCACCCACAGCCCCTGGCTGTTGCGGTGCACCGGTTCGGCTTCCGCGAACCGTCGCTGGTACGTCAGCGGATCGGCGTGCAGCTCCGGGTCGCGGAAATCGAAGTCGAGCGCGTCCATCAGGTGCGTTCGGCGATCCAGGACGCCACCAGATCCGCGCAGACCGTGCGACTGTCCGTCGGCTGCTCCAGGTAGTGGTCGCCGGCGATGAAATGGAGCTGCTTGTCGGTGCTGGCCAACGAGTCGTGGATGTGGTGCGCATCGCTGGGGAAGACGCCGGTGTCCGCGGTGCCCTGGATCACCAACGAGGGCAACGTGATCCGGCCCAGGTGCGGAGCGCCCTGACAGAACGACGTCTGCAGGCTCCACATGGACAACCAGGTTCGCAGCGTGCAGTGCGCGGCGATGTTGTACGGCGCGCGGTTGGCGCGCCGCGGGTCACCCAGGTAGCAGGAGTTCAGTGGACGGTCCGACGGGTCGAGCGAGGCGTCGAGATAGCGCGGGTCGGCCCACACCCGGTGTACCGAGAAGGAGCGGTCGTAGGTGCCACCGGCCTTGAGCCGCTTCAGTTCTGCCTGCGCCCATGCGGTGATCCGGTCATTGCGGTCGCGCTGGGCCTGACGGTAGCGGGCGATGAATTCCGGGGTATAGGGCGGCGTGTTCTGCTCGGCATACATGTCCAGCGACGGGTCGCAGGACAGCGGGTCGGTCTCGTCGGTCACCGACGGGTCCATCCAGGCGGTCAGCACCTCCGGGCGCCCGGCGTGGGCCTGGGTGGACACGTAGAGGTCGCCGGGCGGCAGCGCATTGACCGCATCGGGCACGGGGCCGCCGCCGACTGCAGTGATGTGCGGGTCCACGGACTGCGACTGGTAGGCGGCCATCAACGATCCACCGCCGGAGTTGCCGAGCAAGACGATGGTCTCCACGCCGGCCTGCTCGCGTAACCACTGCACCCCGGCCGCGATGTCGAGCAGCGCATGCTCGAGCAGGAACAATGACTCGCCACTGCGATACCGGGTGTTCCAACCCAGGAAGCCGTAGCCGCGTTCGGCGATCAGCGGTGCCAGGTAGTGCTCGGCGAAGTCCACGTTGTAGTGGCTGGCGATCACCGCCACCTTCGGCTTGACGCCGGCCGGGGTCCAGTACAGCCCCTGAGCCGGGTGATAACCGGCGGGGTTCACCCCCGCCGATGCCGAAGTGAGCGAAACGAACTCGCGGGTTACTGCCACTGCATTACTCCTTTGACCTTGACTCTTGATCGCGCCAGCTCACCGAGCGATACCAGGTGTCGGTGAGCGTTTTGACTGCTGCTTCCTCGTCCAGTTCGCGGCCTGCGACGTCGCCGCCGGCCACCAGCCAGACATAGGTGAAGTGGTTGAGCATGGCGACGATGGCCGACCCGACCAGCTCGGGGTCGGCGTCGGTGGCATAGCCCTTGCGCTGCGCCATTCGCACTGTCTGCGCCACCCAGTCGATCGCGTCGGCGCACATGTCCCGCCAGCGCTGGGCGAACTCGTCGTTGATCATCGCCAGCTGGAAAACCCCGACCATGACTCCGAGGTGTTCGCGATAGGTATCCCAATGCGCGCGCACCGATTCCTCGATGATGTCGTGCAGATCCTGGCCCGGGTGCAATGCCTGCACCGCACGGCTTTTGGCCGAGGCCCGGAAGTCCTCGGCCAGCGACGCCAGCAGGTCTTCTTTGGAATCGAAGTAGTGGTAGAACGACGCGGGCGAGCGTTTGGCGGCCGAGGTGATGTCGGTGATCGTCGTTTTGAAGAAGCCCTTGCGGGCGATCACTTCACGGGCCGCCTGCTCGATGCGCGCCTGGGTGTCGCGACCCCGGACGGTGGGACGGGTGATCGACCCGTCCGCGACCCCGCCGTCCGCGGATGTCATGCCGGTGCCGTCTGGTCCAGGCCGCCCACCAGGTCGGCCAGCCGACGCTCGCCAGTGGGCGTCTGGCCGCCCGCTGCCAGGAAGCGTTGCATCTTCGGCAGCGCCGTACCGCGGGCCAGCATCTGGGCGAACGCGGAGCGCTCCACTGCCAGCCCGGTGGCGATGTCCGGGGCGGCCAGGGTGGTCTTGACGTCGGCGATGTCGGCCAGCGGCACCGTGGCGATGCGCTCCACCAGCCGGTCGAGGAAGGGTCCGACGGCGTCCGCATCCAATGCCCTGTTGACCAGTCCGTAGCGTTCGGCGAGGGCCGCATCGAAGTCGTCGTGGCCGAGGATGACCTCCAGCGCCCGGCCCCGCCCCAGCAGGTGCAGCAGGTGCTGCGGGCCGGAACCGGCCGGGATCACCCCGATTCCGGTCTCGACTTGGTTGAAGACCGCCCGGCCGGTCACCGCAAACCGCAGGTCGAGGTTGACCAGTAGTTCCATCCCACCACCGGCGACCCGCCCGGCGACTACTCCGATGGTGACTTGGTCCAGTGCCCGGAAGGCGCCGACCAAGTCCTGAAAGGAGCCGACGGCAGCCTCGGTGTTCTCGACCGAGGCGGCCAGCAGCGCCAGGTCCACGTGGGCGATGAAGAAGTCGGGGTTGGCGCTTTCCAATACCACCACCCGTACATCGCTGCCGGCGGGCGACCGTAGCCAGTTCACCAGCCGCCACAGGTCGCCCATCATGGTGGCGTCCATCAGGTTGATCTCGCCGTGGCCGATGCGGACCCGGGCGATCGGACCGTCCAGGGTGATGGAGAGCGACGTCAGCGAATCGAGCGCCATGCGCGGCCGGCTCAGCCGAGCTGGGTGGTGGTCGTCTTCGACGTGACCACCTTGGGATCAGCGGCCCGCTCGGTGCTGTTCAGCAACTTGTGCGCCTGCTCCGGGTCGGGTTCGAACCCAGGGGTGTCGCGGCACAGCTCGATCATGATGCCGTTGGGGTCCAGGTAGTACAGCGAGTGGCACCACCCGTGGTCGACGTCCATCAGCGCCTTGATACCGGCGGCGTCCATCCGCGCCCGGACTTCGTTCTGCTTCTCCTCGGTGGCCCGGAACGCGAAGTGGTTCACCCACACCGGCAGTCCGTTCGGACGTGACAACGAGCTGGACCAGTCGGGCTTCTCGCCGACGCCGTGCAGGTCGAAGAACGCGATGCACGAGCCGTCGCCCAGGTCGTAGAAGACGTGCCGGAAGAAGCCTTCTTGCAGGTGCTCGACTTCGGTGTGCACCAGCGGCAGTCCCAGCAGGTCTTCGTAGAAGTGGTTGGTGGCCTCCAGGTCGGCGCAGGCGTAGGCGGCGTGGTGCAGACCGACGGTGGGCTTGGGGGACGTCACAGGCTGCCGAACCTCCTCACGGCCCGCGGTGGGCCGACGGCGTCACGGTAGCACTGCCGGTGAATATAAACCCAGATTCGATTCTGGCCGTGGACCCTCGACAACCTTGCTAGAACGTGTTCTAGTTCTTGGCATGACGAAACCGCAGTTCAGCCGCGCAGAACTCGCGGCCGCATTTGACGTGTTCGAGCAGACCGTCGCTCGCGCCGCCGAGACCCACGACTGGGATGCCTGGGTCGCGCACTACACCCCCGACGTCGAATACGTTGAGCACGCGATGGGCACTATGCACGGCCGCGACGAGGTGCGCAGCTGGATCCGCAAGACCATGTCGACCTTCCCGGGCAGCTATATGACCGAATTCCCGGCACTGTGGACCGTCATCGACGAGGACGGCGGGCGGGTCATCTGCGAACTGGACAACCCCATGCGCGACCCGGGCGACGGCACCATCATCAGCGCCACCAACATCTCGATCGTCACCTACGCCGGGGACGGCCTGTGGTCGCGTCAAGAGGACATCTACAACCCGCTGCGCTTCGTCGCCGCGAGCATGAAATGGTGCCGCAAAGCCCAGGAACTCGGCACCCTCGACGACGAAGCGGCCGCCTGGATGAAGCAGTTCGGAGGAAACGCATGAGCCGCAAGCCCAAGCTCGTCATCGGAGCCAACGGCTTCCTGGGATCGCACGTGACCCGTCAGCTCGTGGACGCCGGAGAAGATGTCCGGGTGATGGTGCGCCCCGGCGCCAACACCATCTCCATCGACCACCTCGACGTCACGCGGTTCCACGGCGACATCTTCGATTCGGCCACCCTGGCCGAGGCCATGGCCGGGTGCGATGACGTCTACTACTGCGTCGTGGACACCCGCGCCTGGCTGCGCGACCCGAGCCCGCTGTTTCGCACCAACGTCGAGGGCACCCGCAACGTCTTGGAAGTCGCCTCCCGGAAAGAAATAGCCGCCGGCCTGCGCCGATTCGTGTTCACCAGCAGCTACGCCACCGTGGGCCGGCGTCGCGGTCACGTCGCCAACGAGGACGACATCATCGACCCGCGCGGACTGACGCCCTATGTCCAGTCCCGGGTGCAGGCCGAAGAGCTGGTGTTGCGCAGTGCCGAAGCCGGCCTGCCCGCCGTCGCGATGTGTGTGTCCACCACCTATGGCGACGGTGACTGGGGTCGGACCCCGCATGGCGCGTTCATCGCCGGAGCAGCATTCGGCAAGCTGCCGTTCCTGATGAAAGGGATCGAGCTGGAAGTGGTCGGGGTCGACGACGCCGCCCGCGCGATGATCCTGGCCGCCGAGCGTGGACGCAACGGCCAGCGCTACCTGATCTCCGAGCGGATGATCGCGCTGCAGGACGTGGTCAAGATCGCGGCCGACGAAGCGGGTATGCCGGCGCCGTCGCGGTCGATCTCGGTACCGGCGCTGTATGCGCTGGGCGCACTCGGCAGCCTGCGGGCCAGCCTGACCGGCAAGGATGCCGAGCTGAGCCTGAAGTCGGTGCGGATGATGCGTGCCGAAGCCCCGGTCGATCACAGCAAGGCGGTGCGCGAACTCGGCTGGCAGCCGCGACCGGTTGAGGAATCGATCAGGGAGGCCGCGCGTTTCTGGATGAAACTGCGCAACGCCAAGAAGCGAGGTTCCCCGGCATGACACACGGCCATTCAGGCAGACGCCCGATACACATCCCGACTGACGAATACCCGATCACCGTGAACCCCACCGGCAGGCGGGTCACGGTGCGGATCGGGGGCGAGATCATCGCCGACAGCGCCAACGCGCTCACCTTGCAGGAATCGAATCACCCTGCAGTGCAGTACATTCCGCTGTCCGATGTCAAGACCGACCTGCTGGCCCGCAGTCAGACCACCAGCTACTGCCCGTTCAAGGGCGATGCCGCCTACTTTCATGTCACCACCGCGGCCGGCCGATGCGTCGCCGACGTGATCTGGACCTACGAGCAGCCCTTTGCCGCGGTTGCGCCGATCGCCGGGCACGTCGCGTTCTACTCCGACAAGGCCGACATCAGCATCGCCGACGCCTGAGGCTCGGCAGAGCTGCTCTAGAGCCCCAGCAATTGCCCGGCGAACCGGGTGTCGGTGTACTCGCGCACCGAGACGATCCGCCCGTCCTGGGTGTCGATGATGTACGCCAGCGGGCTGTCATAGTGCGAACCGTCGGCGGCGCGACAGTCGCCCAGCGCTTCGATCACCACGGTCTCGTGTTCGTTGATACACCGGACCAGCTCCAGGTTGATCCGCAAGCCGGCACGACGCTGTTCGACTTCCAGCCGCAGCTCGTCTTTATCGACGGCCTGACGCGTCAGGATGCTCCACCAGGTGAAGTCGTCGCTGACCAGCGCGAAAATGTCGTCCAGCTCGTCGTCGCCGCAGATGCCCTGGAGGAACATCCATGCCAATTCCGCCTGCGGATCATCGAATGGGGTGGCCACTCCTCCATCGTGACGGGGCGGCGCGAAGCGGTCAACGAGGACCAGCGATACCTATGATCTCGTCATCAGTAATTCGTTTCGCCGTACCGTCGCTTTTCCTGGCCCGGCCAGCCCCGCGCTGACGCTGGGCCCACTGCGCCGCGGGCCGGGCGACCCATGCCTACAGGTGGTTGACGGCGCCATCTGGCGAACCAGCCTGATGTCCAGCGGACCCGTGACGGCACACATCGTCCAGGTGGCCCCCGATGCGGTGGACTGTACGGCCTGGGGTGCCGGCGCCCCGGAGTTTCTGGACGGTGCGCCGGGCCTGTTGGGCGCCCACGACGTCGCGACCGACTTCGCGCCGACCGAGCCGATGGTCATCGCCGCCCATCGTCGCCTGCCGCACCTGCGGCTGGTGCGCACCGGCCGGGTGCTGGAGGCGCTTATCCCGGCCGTGCTCGAGCAGCGGGTACCGGGTGCCGACGCCTTTCGGGCCTGGCGGTTGCTGGTCACCGAGTTCGGATCACCCGCTCCCGGCCCGGCGCCGTCGCGGATGCGGGTGCCGCCGTCAGCGCAGACCTGGCGGACCATCCCGTCCTGGACGTTCCATCGGGCCAACGTCGATGGCGGGCGGGCGCGCACCATCGTCGGTTGCGCGGGTCGAGCCGATGCCCTGGAACGGCTGGTTTCCCGCCCGGCCGCGGAGGCGCGGGCGGCGCTGATGTCGCTGCCCGGCGTCGGCGAGTGGACCGCGGCGGAAACCGCGCAGCGCGCGTTCGGCGATGCTGACGCCTTATCGGTTGGGGACTATCACCTTGCGACGATGATCGGCCGCACACTGCTCGGCCTGCCGCTCGACGCGGTGTTCACCGACGAAGCCATGGTCGAACTGATGGAGCCGATGCGGCCGCACCGGCACCGCGTGGTTCGGTTGCTGATCGACAGCGGGCTCGCTGTCAGCAAACGACGCGGGCCACGGCTGGCCGTGCAGCGGATCAGCTCGCTGTAGACGGCTTGCCGGGCGGGTCAGCGGTCGCCGTGGCAAACCTCCCGGAGTCGAGCGCGTCGAGCAACTGGGCGGCGATCCACTCGAACGTCGACGGGTCGCGCGGCAGCAGAGCCTGCTCGTAGCCGATCAGCAGGTAGATCGCCCAGTTTGCGAACAGCTGCGCCGGGCGTTTTTCGTGGAGGACTTCCTGCGCCGATTCGAAGAGGATGTCGAAGCGTTGCTGATCCACCTCGGCCTGCACCGCGTGCACCCGGGCGTCGGCCGAGCTCCAGGAACGGATGGCGGCTTCGGCCCCGTGGGGCAGGGTCAGGCCGATCTGAATCAGGCTATCGAGGCGCTGCCGCGGGTCGGGTATCGCGCGTACGAACTCCACATGCTGGAGGGTGCGCTCATCGAGCCAGTGTTGAACCAGGTCACGGGTGTAAACGGGCCAGCTGGTGAAGTAGTGGTAGAACGAGCCCGTCGTCACGCCGAGCCGGTTGCAGACTTCGGCGAGCTTGAGGCCGCCGTAGCCCAATTCGGACAGCACTTCGAAACCTGTCTCGAAGTACGCCTGTCGAGAGAGAACCGCGCCCATAAGTCGACTTTAGTTCGCTGGGCTCCGTTGGCATACAGCACGGCTGAGTCTTAAGTGAATCTTGGTAGTTCCGATTTTTCTGGGGTTGGCAGCTACGGCGTGCCACACTTGTTCAGTGCGGGATGCGGTTTTTCGCAGGGTGGGGCGCCCCCGCGGGGCGCGCTCTGGCATGACCAGGGAGCGCATCGTGACAGCCGCGAGCGGCGTCTTCGGCGAGTTCGGCTACCACGCGACAACGTTTCAGGCGATAGCGGAGCGGGCACAGCTGACCCGCCCGGCGATCAACCACTATTTTCCAAGCAAAAAACTGCTGTACCAGGCTGTTCTGACGCAGGCTGAGACCCTGTTCGAGCACGCCGTCGATCAGGCCCGCGCCGAGCCGACTCTGGTCGGACAGTTGGCCTCGGTCATCGTGTGCTTCACCCAACTGGGCGAAGAAGACCGCACAGTGGCGGCGTTTGCGGTGACCGCTGTGGTGGACGCTCAGCGCGACCCGGCGCTGAAGTCATTGGTCGGCGACATCCAGGGCCCGCCGCGGGCGTTTCTGGCCGCGGCGCTCACCGACGCCGTCGACCGGGGAGAGCTGGTCTCCGACTCGGGTATGGGCGAGCTGACCGAGATGCTGTTGGCCGTGTTGTGGGGGATCGCGTTCTATGTGTCGCTGGTCGGCAATCAAGTGGCGGCGGCGGGGGTGGTGGCCACCCTGCAGGCGCTGTTGACCCAGGAACTCTGGCAGTTGCGTCAGCCAGCCGACGGATAAAGTTAATAGCCCGGCTAACTTTCATCGGTACTATCGCGTGCGACACCGGCCGCGACCAAGCGAGGTAACCCGATGAGCGCACTCCGTACCCACGACGACACCTGGGACATCGCCACCAGCGTCGGCTCGACGGCGGTGATGGTGGCCGCCGCCCGCGCGTCCGAGACGGCGAGCGTCGATCCGCTGATCAATGACCCGTACGCCGAACTCCTGGTCGCCGGGGCCGGTACCGGGATCTGGGAGTTGCTGCTCGACGACACGTTGGTCGACAAGGTCGAGGCCATCGACGCCGAGGTCGCCGCGGTCTATCACCACATGCGCAACTACCAGGCGGTCCGGACCCACTTCTTCGACGCCTTCTTCGCCGACGCGGTCGCCGCCGGCATCCGTCAGGTGGTGATCCTGGCCTCCGGGCTGGACTCGCGGGCCTACCGGCTGGACTGGCCTGCCGGCACCACCGTCTACGAGATCGACCAGCCGAAGGTCTTGGCCTACAAGGAGCAGACGCTGACGGCCAACAACGTGACGCCGGCCGCTGAGCGCCGCACGGTGGCCATCGATCTGCGGCAGGACTGGCCGGCCGCGTTGACCACCGCCGGTTTTGATGCCGCGGCCCCGACCGCGTGGCTGGCCGAGGGACTGCTGATGTATCTGCCCGCCGAGGGCCAGGACCGGCTGTTCGACCAGGTCACCGCGCTGAGCGCTCCGGGGAGCCGGATCGCGGCGGAGACCGCGGGTAACCACCGCTCGGACGAGCGGCGACAGCAGATGGCGGAACGGTTCAAGAAGATCGCCGAGACGGTCGGCCTGACGCAGAGCCTGGACATCCAGGATCTGATCTACTCCGACGAGGACCGCGCGTCGGTGCGGGGATGGCTCGACGAGCACGGCTGGCAGGCCGCCTCACAGCCCTCCACCGCCGAGATGCGTCGGCTGAACCGCTGGGTCGACGTGTCGGTGACGGACGATGCGGACGCGTTCTCGGAGTTCGTCACCGCAGTGCGCAACTGACTCGGCATGCCCGACCCGACATAGCGGACTCGATTCATCCCCCGTATACAGAGAAGGCCTGGAAGTTGGCGCTAGGCCTTGTCTAGGTCTGTTCTAGCGTGGCGATCGAATCGAGGAAGGAAACTGATGTCCGGAGTGCAGGATCGTGTTGTCGTCGTCACCGGAGCCGGTGGTGGGTTGGGCCGCGAATACGCCCTGACCTTGGCCCGCGAGGGGGCCTGTGTGGTGGTCAACGATCTCGGTGGTGCCCGTGACGGCACCGGTGCCGGGCACAATATGGCCGACCAGGTAGTCACTGAGATCAAAGAGGCTGGCGGCCGGGCCGTCGCCAACTACGACAGCGTCGCCGACGCCGAGGGCGCGGCCAACATCATCAAGACTGCGATCGACGAGTTCGGCAAGGTCGACGGCGTGGTCAGCAACGCCGGCATCCTGCGCGACGGCACCTTCCACAAGATGACGGCCGAGAACTGGGACGCCGTGCTGCAGGTGCACCTCTACGGCGGGTACAACGTGGTGCGCGCGGCGTGGCCGCACTTCCGCGAGCAGAGCTACGGCCGCGTGGTCGTCGCCACCTCCACCAGCGGGCTGTTCGGCAACTTCGGGCAGGCCAACTACGGTGCGGCCAAGCTCGGCTTGGTCGGCATGATCAACACGCTGGCCATCGAGGGCGCCAAGTACAACATCAAGGCCAACGCGATCGCCCCGATCGCGGCAACCCGGATGACCGAGGACATCCTGCCGCCGGAGGTGCTGGCCAAGCTCAAGCCCGAGTACGTCGCACCGGTGGTGGCCTACCTGTGCACCGAAGAGGTCGCCGAGACCGGCTCGGTGTTCATCGCCGGCGGCGGCAAGGTGCAGCGGACCGCGCTGTTCGAGAACGCCGGTGCCACCTTCGAGAACCCGCCGTCGGTCGACGAGATCGCGGCGCAGTGGTCGACGATCGCCGATCTTTCGGCGGCCAAAGCGGCCAGCTTCTCGCTGTAACCGCCGGTCAGATTCGGGACGCGGCGCGCTGCTGTCAGCCGAGCAGCGCGCCGCGCAACCCGTCGCGGTCGGCGTCAGTGACGCCGGCGACCTGCAGGAACCCGTCGAGCGAGCCGAAGTTCTCCTCGATCGAGTGTTCGGCGGCATCCAGATAGTCAGCGCGCACACCGAGCACCTCGTCGGAGAGCCGCGCTTCGGTGAAGGTCAGCACCTCGGGCGTGATCTCAGCCTCGGGCCGCGACCGGATCATCTCCATGATCCGATCGCGCAGCACCGGCACCGCGGCGTTGCTGCGCAGGTAGTCCTCGATCACGGCATCGCGGTCCACCCCGGCCGCGCGCAACACCACGGAGACCACGAATCCGGTGCGGTCCTTACCGGCGAAGCAGTGCGCGAGTACCGGCCGACCCTCTGCCAGCAGCGACACCACCCGCTGCACCGCCCGTCGGGACCCGGCCAGGGTAGGGAAGCGCGCATACTCCTCGAGCATGTAGCGGGCGGCGACGTCGGCGGCGGAATCCTCGTCGGGCTTCTCGGCCATCATGTTGCGGAACGCGTCCTCGTGCGGAGCCGAACTGTCCGGTGACTGGTCGCCGGCCAGATCCGGAAAGGGCAGCAGGTGGATGCCGACACCGGCGGGTACCAGCCCCGGCCCGCGGCGCGTGACTTCGCGCGGTGACCGCAGATCGGCGACGTCAGACACCCCGAGTCGCAGCAGTTCTTCGCGGCCCCGGTCCTCGAGGCGACTCAGTTCGCTGGACCTGAACAGGCGGCCGGGGCGCAACGCGCCGGTGGTCTCGGCGACGTCGCGAAAATTCCACGCCCCGGGCAGATTCGGCTGGGAGGTCACCCGGCCACGATAGGACACCATGCCGGCGGCCTAGCCGTTCAGACGCGAAACGACCCCCGATCCGCGCGGATCAGGGGTCGTCAGGACGAGTCGTTGTGGCGTTTAGACGGGCGGGTAGTTCTGCGGGGGGTAGCCGCCGCCGCTCTCGACGCCACGAATACCCCAAGTCAGGTACTTGAAGAAGAACTCGGCCTCGTCGCTCAGCTCGTAATCCGGATTCGGATCGTAACCGTAACCAGGACCCATGTCGTCAACCCCTTAGCTTGGATTTCCACCACTTTAGTCGGCCCGTCAACGGTGCGACAGCGGACTGCCTAGAATCCTTCCAACCAGTTGATTGACACGCCGATGACACCGGCCTGGCCGAAGAGTGAGTGGACATGGCAAACGGCAAGGCTACGCCGGGGGGATCTTCCCAGACCCCGTCTCGTCGCGAGGAGTTGCTCGCGGTCGCTACCAAGTTGTTCGCCGCCCGCGGCTACCACGGCACCCGCATGGATGACGTGGCCGACGTGGTGGGGCTGAACAAGGCGACGGTCTACCACTATTACGCCAGCAAGTCGCTGATCCTCTATGACATCTACCAGCAGGCTGCGGAACGGACGCTGGCGGCCGTTCACGACGACCCGTCGTGGACCGCACGCGAGGCGCTGTACCAGTACACCGTGCGCCTGCTCGACCAGATCGCGGTCAATCCCGAGGGCGCGGCGGTCTACTTCCAGGAGCAGCCCTACATCACCGAGTGGTTCACCGAGGAGCAGGTCGCCGAGGTCCGGGAGAAGGAAGCCCAGGTCTACGAGCACGTGCATGGTCTGATCGACCGCGGGATCGCCAGCGGCGAGTTCTATCCGTGCGACTCGCACGTGCTGGCGCTGGGCTACATCGGTATGACGCTGGGGGCCTACCGCTGGTTGCGGCCCAGCGGACGGCGCAGCGCCAAGGAGATCGCCGCGGAGTTCAGTACGGCGCTGCTGCGCGGGCTGATCCGCGATGAGACGATCCGGGTCGAGTCGCCGCTGGGAGTGTAGAGCCGCGGGGGCGCACTAAGGCGGAGGTCTATCTCGCTGGGCGAGGTTGTGAGCGCGTTCGGCCTCGATGCACCGGAGTCGGTCTTGGCTGCGGGTGTTTTTGCGGGTGGGCATCATGAGGTTGCGGTCGGCTGTTGAGGCCGGGGCGGTGGCTGGTGGTGCGGTGGT
>NZ_JRMM01000046.1:0-28432 GCF_000972905.1 Mycobacterium sp. UM_Kg27 | reverse complement strand
ATGTGTATAAGAGACAGGTCCGAGGAAGTCACTGATGATGACTGCCATCCCGCGCCGACGTTCGGGCCTGCGCAAGGCGTCGATGGCCGCCGCCAAGTCACCACGCACCCCGGCGGGGGCCCGCGGAATGGTGGCGATGGTGCGCAGCAGGGTCTGCTCGTGGTTGCGCCCCGAGCGGGCCGGTACCCGCACGAGGCGGTCACCGTTGGCCACCAGGGCGCCCAGCCGGTTGCCGCCGCCGCTGTTGAGGTAGACGATCGCCGAGGCCGCCGCCACCGCCAGGTCACGCTTCTCGCAGGTGGCGGTGCCGAAATCCATGCTGGCCGACATGTCGACCACCAGCCAGGTCTCCAGCTCGCGGTCGGCGATCATCTGGCGGACGTGCGGATGGGTGGTGCGGGCCGTGACCGACCAGTCCATCCGGCGCACGTCATCGCCGGGCTGGTACAGCCGGGATTCGCCCGGCTCGGAACCCGGGCCGGGGATCAAGCCGAGGTGATCCCCGTGCAGCACCCCGTCGAGCTTGCGCTTGACCGTGAGCTCCAGGGTGCGCAGTGCCGCCGCCAGCTTGGGGTCGCGGATTCCGCCGCGCAGCATCGACGGCGGTGCGGTGCTGGTTCCCGGTGGCTGATTCGATCCAGCCCCGGTGTCGGGGTCGCTCACCGACCGCCGGCCACTGCCGCTGCGGTCGGGGCACCTGGTGCCGACGAATGCTGTTGCTGCGGAACGGCGTTCACCTGCGGCAGCGGCACCGTCTGCAGCACCCGGTTGATGACGATCTCCGGGGTGATCTCGTCGGCGAGTGCGTCGTAGGACAGCACCAGCCGGTGCCGCAGCACGTCCGGGATGACCTCGATGACATCTTGCGGGATCACGTAGTCGCGGCCACGGACCAGGGCCAGCGCCCGGGACGCCGAGATGATGCCCAGCGAGGCACGCGGCGAGGCACCGAACGACAGCCAGTTCTTCACGTCCGGCATGCCGAACTGCTCGGGCTGGCGCGTTGCGGTGATCACTCGCACCACGTAGTCCACCAGGGCGTGGTGCACGAAGTTGTTGGCCGCCAGCGTCTGCAGCCGCACCAGGTCGCCGGTGCCGAGGATCTGCTTGGGCTCCGGCGGGGTCACGCCCATCCGGTAGATGATCTCGCGCTCTTCCTCGGGCGAGGGGTAGCTGACGTTGATCTTGAACAGGAAGCGGTCACGCTGCGCTTCAGGCAGCGGGTAGACGCCCTCGTGTTCGATCGGGTTCTGGGTGGCCATCACCAGGAACGGGTTGGGCAGCGGGAAACTCTTGCCGCCGATGGAGACCTTGCGCTCCTGCATGACCTCCAGCAGCGCCGACTGCACCTTGGCCGGTGCGCGGTTGATCTCGTCGGCCAGCAGGAAGTTGGTCATCACCGGGCCGAGCTCGGTGTCGAACTCCTCGCGGCCCTGACGGTAGATGCGGGTACCGATGATGTCGGTCGGCACCAGGTCCGGGGTGAACTGGATCCTGGCGAAGCTCCCGCCGACCACTTTGGCGAAGGTCTCCACGGCGAGGGTCTTGGCGACACCGGGCACGCCTTCGAGCAGCACGTGGCCCTTGGCCAGCAGGCCGACCAGGATGCGCTCGACGAGCTGGTCCTGGCCGACGATGACACGCTTGACCTCAAAGATGGCCCGCTCCAGCGCGTGTACGTCGGCGGCGAGCCCGCTACCGCCGACTGTGCCTGTTTCGGCACCGGCCGAGCCGGGGAAACCGCTGGCGCCCGCGGGCGTCCCATCCGATGACGTCATCGACAAATCCTCCACAAAGGTCGGTCAGACACAACTGCTTGCACGGCGCACGGCCGAGGGGCAGCGTTGTGCCCGCGTTTCACTATTCCAGGGTTAGCAGCATCCGTCGACGTAAGGGCCGTCCCGAATGCGTCAGTACTCGATGATGCGGGTCAGATACGGCGTCATTCCCGACGTCCGCACCGGGCTGACGACGACTTTGCCGGCGCTGCCGGAGGCCTCCAGCATCTTCCCGCCACCCAGGTACATGGTGACGTGCTGGCCGCCACCGGGGCCGTAGAACATCAGGTCGCCGCGACGGGCCTGGTTGGGCGGAATGTGCCGACCGGCGTTGTACTGATCACCGGAGAACCGCGGGATCAGCACGCCGACGCCGGCGAACGCGTACCGCATCAGGCCCGAACAGTCGAAACCGACGGTGCCCGCGCCGGAGTCGACGCCCTTGCTGGGACCGGTCAGCGAGCCACCGCCCCAGGAGTAGGGCACGCCCATCTGTGAGCCGCCGCGACGAATCACGTACTCGATGGCCTGCTTGCCGTGCACCCGCTGCCCGGGCGAGACGTTGCCGGTGGCTTCGTCGCCGACGTTGAAGCCGAGGCCGGACAGAAATTTGCGGCCCAGGTCCATGGTGGTCTGGGTGGCCTGTGCGGTGGCCTGCAACGAGGCGTTGGCGATCGCCAAGGGGTCACCAGGCGCACCGGCGCTGATTGTCGCCGGCAGCGTGGGGTCCCACCCCGGGTCCGCCTCGGCCGGTCCGGCCAGGCCCACCATCACCGGAATCGCCACCAGCAGCGACCCGATGAGGCGCGATAGTCGTAGAGAACTCAGTTGCATTGCACCGCCGTCAGTACTCGATGTATCGGACTACATAGGGCGTCATCCCGCTCTTACGGACCGGTGACACCTTTACCGTCTGACCCACGTCGGGGGCCTCCAGCATCAGGCCGTTGCCGAGGTAGAGCGTCACGTGCTGGCTGCCACCGGGCCCGTAGAAGATGACGTCGCCACGACGCGCCAGCGCCGAGGGGATCTGGCGGCCCATCTTGTACTGCGAACCCGAGTAGTGCGGCAGCTTGATGCCCACCCCGGCGAAGGCGTAGAGGATCAGCCCGGAACAGTCGAAACCGACCGTGCCCGAACCGGAACCGATACCGCGGCCGGGCCCCGCGGCGGTGCCCCCGCCCCAGGAGTAGGGCACGCCGCGCTGCGAAAGACCGCGGCGGATCACGTACTCGGAGGCCTGCCGCCCGTAAACCCGCGGGATCTTGCCGTTGTTGATCCCGGTGTCGTCGGGCTTGGCCAGTCCCAGCGACTGCAGGAACTTCTGGCCCAGGTTTGCCGTCACCTGCGCCGAGGTCTGCGAGATCCCGAGCACCTGGTTGATCACCGCGATCGGGTCGCCGGGGACGTCGGCGCTGGGGATCATCGGCAGGGTCGGGTCCCAGGGGCCGTCCCACTGCGCGGGCTTGCCGACGGTGGGGCCGACGACCGGACCGGCGGGGTTTCCCCACCGGTCACCGGCGGGAGCACCGGCCGGAGCCGGCCCGGATTGGGGCTGCTCGTGGCCACGGGCCGCGGCGAGTTTGGCCTGCGCCTGGTTGCGTCGTGCGGCCAGCCGGTCGATCTCGCCCTGCTGCTCGCCGAACTTGCGCTGGGTGTCGGTGAGCGCAGCCACCGCGGCGTCCTGACTGGACTGCGCGTCGGCGACGGCCTGATCGGCCTTCTGCTTGGCCAGCCGGGCGGCCGACTCCTTGTTCAGCTGTTCGGTGCGGGCCTGCTTGAGCTGGTCCAGCGCCCGCTGGGAGGAGAGCGCCAGGGTCTGGCCGGCCGCGGCCGTGGCGATCATCTCCGAGGGGTTGGCCGCGGTCAGGTAACTGTCGGAGGGTCCGTTGACATACGTGGACGCGGCGAAGGTGTTGAACCGGCGCTGCGCGGCGGCGATCGCGGCGTCGGCGTCGGCGATTGCCTGCCGGCCGGACTCCACCTCCTGCTGGGCGGCGGCCGCGTCCTCGCGCGCAGTCTGCAGATCCACCAGGGCCTTGTTGACGCCTTCCTTCTCCTCGGCGATCTGCGCGCCCAGGTTCTGCAGCTGCTGGTTGGCGTCGGCGACGTCGGCGATCAGCGCGGCGATGCCGTCGGGATCCTGGCCGGGGTGAGCCGCCGCCAGCCCCGGGGTGCCCAGCACCATCGCGGCACTGAGCACCGACACCGTCGCAGGTTGGGCGAACCGGATCGCCATACGGAACACAGAGCCATCGGAGCCACAACGGATGCGTCTCATTCGGCTTGGATCTCCTCGGACTCTGAGCAGGCGGCGCCGCACTTCGGCCGGTGGCAAAAGCACAGAAACAACAGGTACAACAGCTGCGCCTTTTGAGACCATACGTCACATCAGTCACTGGAGAAACGTTCGTAACAAACTACATTATTGTAGTTAAGCGCGTTGTGACCCTACGGTGACCTAATTATTTGCGACAGCCCGCCACCGGGCGACAATTAATCGCCCGGTTTCCGTGTTTTCGGCGGTAAGGCCGCTAGTCGGGGACGCTGGAGCGCTCCGCAGCCTGTTTGCTGCGTCGCTGCAGGAAGCGGGTCCCGACGGCTGCCGCGGCCACCCCCACCAGCAGCACCACTGTCATGCCCGTCCAGGGCAGATCCGGAGCGGTCAATTCGTGCAGGAAATTCTGCGCGGAAGTCACCGGATTACCGGTTTTCGCATGATCCTCGGCGGCTTCCAGCTTGGACCGGTGAAACTGGCCGCTGTAGCTGCCGACATAGTTCGTACTGACGACCAGGACCGTGGAATCCGGATAGTCGTAGCCGACCACCGTGGCGACGTCGCGCAGTGCGGTGTCCATGCCCGGGTTGCGGGCGACCTCGACGATCTTGAGGTCGATGCCGTCGCGGCCCGCCTGCGCCACCACTTCGCGCAGTGCCGGTACGTCGGCCGCCGGGGCGCTCACCCCGTCGGCGGCGACAGCAACCTTGACCAGCGCCATGCAGTCGTCGGGCGGGGTGGCCGGGTCAAGGCCGACGGTGAGGCAGAGCTCGCCGGGGATGTAGGCCGGCGGGTGCTGGATCGTCACGGGTGTTGACGGTATCAACCCCGCCCAGGTGAGGTGAACCTTACTTTATACAGGACAATCGTACTGTTAGGGTTGTGTCGCCCGTCGGCGCGGACCCGTCGATGGATGAGAACTCGATCTCGGGGAGTTGAAGTGACCAGCAAAGATTCGGTGAATTCGTTCGGAGCCCGCGCCACCCTGACCGTGGGTGAGAAGGACTATGAGATCTACCGCCTCGATGCCGTCCCCGGCACCGAGAAACTCCCCTACAGCCTCAAGGTGCTGGCCGAGAACCTGCTGCGCACCGAGGACGGCGCCAACATCACCAAAGATCACATCAACGCGATCGCCAATTGGGACCCGGCCGCCGAGCCGAGCATCGAGATCCAGTTCACCCCGGCCCGGGTGATCATGCAGGACTTCACCGGTGTGCCCTGCGTCGTCGACCTGGCCACCATGCGTGAAGCCGTAACCGCCCTGGGCGGCGACCCCAACAAGGTCAACCCGCTCTCGCCCGCCGAGATGGTCATCGACCACTCCGTGATCCTCGACGTCTTCGGCACCGCCGACGCCTTCGAGCGCAATGTCGAGCTGGAGTACCAGCGCAACGCCGAGCGCTACCAGTTCCTGCGTTGGGGCCAAGGCGCTTTCGATGACTTCAAGGTCGTCCCGCCGGGCACCGGGATCGTGCACCAGGTCAACATCGAGTACCTGGCCCGCACCGTGATGGTCCGTGACGGGAAGGCCTACCCCGACACCTGTGTCGGCACCGACAGCCACACGACCATGCAGAACGGCCTGGGCGTGCTGGGCTGGGGCGTCGGCGGCATCGAGGCCGAGGCCGCCATGCTGGGCCAGCCGGTATCGATGCTGATCCCCCGCGTCGTCGGCTTCAAGCTGACCGGCGAGATCCAGCCGGGCGTCACCGCCACCGACGTGGTGCTCACCGTCACCGACATGCTGCGTAAGCACGGGGTGGTCGGCAAGTTCGTCGAGTTCTACGGCAAGGGCGTCGCCGAGGTGCCGCTGGCCAACCGCGCCACCCTGGGCAACATGAGCCCCGAATTCGGCTCGACCTGCGCGATCTTCCCGATCGACGCCGAGACCATCAACTACCTGCGGCTGACCGGCCGCACCGACGAGCAGCTCGCGCTGGTCGAGGCCTACGCCAAGGCCCAGGGCATGTGGCACAACCCCGATCGCGAGCCGGCCTTCTCCGAGTACCTGGAGCTGGACCTGTCCACCGTGGTCCCGTCGATCGCCGGCCCGAAGCGTCCGCAGGACCGAATCCTGTTGTCGGAGAGCAAGGTCGCTTTCCGCAAAGACATCCACAACTACGTCGAAGAGCAGCACCCGACGCCGGAGACCAAGCTCGACGAAGCCATCGAGGAATCCTTCCCGGCCTCCGACCCGGTCTCGCTGTCCTTCGCCGACGACGGTGCCGTGGACGTGCAGTCCGCCGCCAACGGCGCCGAGGGCCGGCCGAGCAAGCCGGTGCGGGTCAAGGGCGAGCGCGGCGAATTCATCCTCGACCACGGCGCCGTCGCGGTCGCGGGTATCACCTCGTGCACCAACACCTCCAACCCCTCGGTGATGATCGGTGCGGCCCTGCTGGCCCGCAACGCCGTCGAGAAGGGCCTGTCGTCCAAGCCGTGGGTGAAGACCAACATGGCGCCGGGCAGCCAGGTCGTGACCGACTACTACGAGAAGGCCGGCCTGTGGCCCTACCTGGAGAAGCTCGGCTTCTACCTCGGCGGTTACGGCTGCACCACCTGTATCGGTAACACCGGCCCGCTGCCCGAGGAGATCTCCAAGGCGGTCAACGAGGAAGACCTGACCGTCACCGCGGTGCTGTCGGGTAACCGCAACTTCGAGGGCCGCATCTCCCCCGACGTCAAGATGAACTACCTGGCTTCGCCGCCGCTGGTGATCGCCTACGCCCTGGCCGGCACCATGGACTTCGACTTCGAGACCGATTCCCTGGGCAAGGACTCGGACGGCAACGACGTCTTCCTGCGCGACATCTGGCCGTCGGCCCAGGAGATCGACGACACCATCAAGTCCGCGATCAACCAGGACATGTTCCGCAAGTCCTACGCCGACGTGTTCAAGGGCGACGAGAACTGGCGCAACCTGCCCACCCCGGACGGCGACACCTTCGCCTGGGACGACGCGTCGACCTACGTGCGCAAGGCGCCGTACTTCGACGGTATGGGGCTCGAGCCCGAGCCGGTCTCCGACATCAAGGGCGCCCGGGTGATGGCCCTGCTGGGCGACTCGGTGACCACCGACCACATCAGCCCGGCCGGCCCGATCAAGCCCGGCACCCCGGCTGCGGACTACCTGGATTCCCACGGCGTGGCGCGCAAGGACTACAACTCGCTGGGCAGCCGTCGCGGCAACCACGAGGTCATGGTCCGCGGCACCTTCGCCAACATCCGGCTGCAGAACCGGGTGCTCGACACCATCGGGCTGGAGGGCACCCAGGGCGGCTACACCCGCGACTTCACCCAGGAGGGCGGCCCGAAGGAGTTCATCTACAACGCCTGCGTGAACTACCAGAAGGCCGGCATTCCGCTGGTGGTGCTCGGCGGCAAGGAGTACGGCTCCGGTTCGTCGCGTGACTGGGCGGCCAAGGGCACCACGCTGCTGGGTGTGAAGGCCGTCATCACCGAGTCCTTCGAGCGCATCCACCGTTCGAACCTGATCGGTATGGGCGTGATCCCGCTGCAGTTCCCGGTCGGCGAGAGCGCCCAGTCACTGGGCCTGGACGGCACCGAGACCTTCGACATCGTCGGCATCGAAGAACTCAACGCCGGCAAGACGCCGAAGACGGTCAAGGTCACCGCCACCAAGGAGAATGGTGACAAGGTCGAATTCGACGCGGTGGTGCGCATCGACACCCCCGGTGAGGCCGACTACTACCGCAACGGCGGCATCTTGCAGTACGTGCTGCGCAACATGTTGAAGTCGGCTCAGACCGCGTAGACGGCGATCACTCGATGCCCAGGGTCAGCGAGGATCATCTGGCGGCCCGGCGCCGCCAGATCCTCGATGGCGCGCGGCGCTGCTTCGCCGCCTACGGCTACGACCAGGCGACGGTACGACGACTGGAGCAGATGATCGGGCTGTCGCGCGGGGCGATCTTCCATCACTTCCGCGATAAGGACACACTGTTCTTCGAGTTGGCGCGCGAGGACGCGCAGCGGATGGCTGATCTGGCCTCGCGCGAGGGCCTGATCGGCGTGATGCGGGACATGCTCGCGGCGCCGGAGCAGTTCGACTGGCTGGCCACCCGACTAGAGATCGCCCGCAAACTGCGTCACGACCCGGAGTTCAGCCAGGGCTGGGCGGAGCGATCGGCCGAATTGGCTGCTGCCGCAACGGATCGGCTGCATCGACAGAAGCAAGCCGGCCGGGTGCGCGACGACGTCCCCGGCGACGTGTTGCACTGCTATCTGGATCTGGTACTCGACGGCCTGGTCGCGCGACTGGCCTCGGGCGAAGATCCACAGCGACTGTCAGCGGTCCTCGACCTGGTCGAGGATTCGGTGCGGCAGAGCTGATTTCGCTGCGCAGTGACGCGCGGCTGCGCAGTGGCTAGCGAGATCGGGTGCGGTGGTTGGGCCCACCGCGGCTGCGCATCGCCACACCCGACTCGCGCAGCATGCTGTGCACGGATCCGTACGATCGGCCGGTCGAGGCCGCCAGGGTCCGGATGCTCGCCCCGCCCTCGTAGGCGCTGCGCAACTCGACCAGTTGACGATCGCGTTGCTTGTTCGGTTTCGTCGTTGTCGCCACGTCCCACCATCCCCTCGCCGGCCCAACGGGTTCAGCGTAAGAAGACGGTGCCGCCACCGGGCGACTTTGACTGAATCAGGCGAGCTCGATCAGATCCCGGTAGTCCGCCGACCAGTGATCCTCGGTGCCATCGGGCAGCAACACCACCCGCTGCGGGTCGAGCGCCTCGGCCGCGCCCGGGTCGTGGGTGACCAGCACCACCGCACCGGCATAGCTGCGCAGCGCGTCGAGTACCTGCTCACGTGACGCCGGGTCGAGGTTGTTGGTCGGCTCGTCGAGCAGCAGCACGTTCGCGGTGGATGCCACCAGACCGGCCAGCGCCAGTCGGGTCTTCTCACCGCCGGACAGCGTGCCGGCCGGTTGCTCCAGCTGCGGCCCGGTGAACATGAACGCGCCCAGCAGTCCCCGCAGATCCTGCTCGGAGGTGTCGGGGGCCGCGTGCCGAATGTTCTCCCACACCGTCGCGGCGTTGTCGATGGTGTCGTGCTCCTGGGCGAAGTAGCCGATCTTGCAGCCGTATCCGGGCTCCAACTGACCCGCGTCGGGGGTTTCGACGCCGGCGAGCAGTCGCAGCAGGGTGGTCTTGCCGGCCCCATTGAGGCCCAGCACGACAACGCGCGAGCCCCGGTCGATGGCCAGGTCGACACCGGTGAAGATCTCCAGCGAGCCGTAGACCTTGGTCAGCCCAGATGCCATCAATGGGGTTTTCCCGCAGGCCGACGGGGTGGGGAACTTGATCCGGGCGACCTTGTCGGCGACCCGTTCCTCATCCAGCGCCGCCAGCATCCGGTCGGCGCGACGCAACATGTTCTGCGCGGCAACGGCTTTGGTGGCTTTGGCGCCCAGCTTCGCGGCCTGGTTGCGCAGCGCGGCGACCTTACGTTCGGCGTTGGCCCGCTCCCGGCGGCGACGCTGCTCATCGGTGGCTCGGGCGTCGAGGTACTTCTGCCAGCCCATGTTGTAGACGTCGGCCTCGCCGCGCACCGCATCGAGGAACCACACCCGGTTGACCACGTCGGCCAACAGGTCCACGTCGTGGCTGATCAGGACCAGTCCCCCGCTGTGGTTCTTCAGGAAGTCCCGCAGCCAGCCGATGGAGTCCGCGTCGAGGTGGTTGGTCGGTTCGTCGAGCAGCAGGGTGGTCTGGTTCGAACCGCCCGCTCCCGCTTCTGAGGCGGCGAACAGGATCCGGGCCAGTTCCACGCGGCGGCGCTGTCCGCCGGACAGAGTGCGCAGCGGCTGGGTCAGCACCCGGTCGGGCAGGCCCAGGCTGGTGCAGATCCGGCCCGCCTCGCTCTCGGCGGCGTAGCCGCCCAGGGCGGAGAAGCGCTCTTCGAGCTGGCCGTAGCGGCGGATGGCACGGTCGCGCTCGGTCTCGTCGACGACCTCGGCCATCCGTACCTGCTGCTTCTCCAGGTCGGCCAGGATGGCGTCCAGGCCTCGGGCTGACAGCACCCGGTCGCGCGCCAGGACGTCGAGGTTGCCTTCCCTAGGGTCCTGCGGCAGGTAGCCCACCTCGCCGGTGCGGGTGATGGTGCCGGCGTAGGGCTCACCTTCACCGGCCAGGATGCGCAGCGTCGTCGTCTTGCCGGCGCCGTTACGGCCGACCAGACCGATCCGGTCGCCGGGTTGCACCCGCAGCACCGAGTCCACCGAGTCGAGCAGGGTGCGCGCTCCGGCGCGGACCTCCAGGCCCGTTGCGGTAATCACGCGCGCGTACTCCTGTCGTGGTTATTGCTACTTATCGTCAGTGAAGGCAGGCGGGCGCTTCTCGGCGCGCGCAGCGACGGCTTCCTCGAAGTTGCTGGTCAGCAGGCGCACGTAGAGCTGTCCGAGCCCCTCGGCCTGCATGTGCCCCTCCAGACTACCGGCGTCGAGTCCGCTCCAGAGCGTCCGCTTGGTCAATTCGGCCCCCGGCCGGGAGAAGCCGGCGATCCGCTCGGCCATGTCGTAGCAGGTGTCCAGCAGGTCGCGCTGCTCCACCACGCGCGAGACCAGGCCGATTCGCTCGGCCTCGGCGGCGTCGACGTCGCGGCCGGTGAGCATGATCTCGAACGCCCGCGACGCCCCGATCGCTCGGGGCAACAAGTAACTCAGGCCCAGCTCACTGGCGGTCAACCCGTTGTTGATGCCGGCCGCCCGAAAGTAGGCGCCCGACGCGGCGACGCGGATGTCGGCCGCCAGCGCCAGGCACAGTCCGCCCCCGATGGCCGCCCCGTTGACCGCGGCGATCACCGGCTGGTGCAGGCGCCGTAGGCCCAGGATGATGTCGTCGAGGAGTTCCATCGAGCGCAGCCCGAATGTGGGCCGGGTCAGGCCGGCCACATTGGGCACCGAACCCGCGGACTTGTGGTCAGCGCCCGAGGAGAACCCGCGGCCCGCCCCGGTCAGCACCACCACCCGCACCGAGTTGTCGTAGCTGACTTCTGCCAGCACGTCGCGTAGCGGAACCATGACGTCGAACGCCATGGAGTTCATCCGCTCCGGGCGGTTCAGCGTGATCAGGGCGACGTGCGGGCGTGGGCGCTCGACCAGGACGAATTCGGATTCGGAAGACACGGATGCACGCTATCGCGTGCGCGCACTCAGACCTGCTCGGGCTTGCCGGCAGCGGCCTGCTCGGCCAGGGCGGCCTCGACGTCGAGGTCCTTGACCTGCTGGACCAGGTTCTCCAACGCCGCAGCGGGTAGGGCGCCGGCCTGGTTGAACACCAGGGTGCCCTTCTTGAACGCCATCAGGGTGGGAATGGAGCGGATCTGGGCGGCAGCGGCCAGCTGCTGCTCGGCTTCGGTATCGACCTTGGCGAACACCACGTCGGGGTGCTTCTCGGAGACAGCCGCGAACGTCGGCGCGAACGATCGACACGGTCCACACCAGGACGCCCAGAAGTCGACGAGCACGATGTCGTTGTCGGCGATGGTTTCTTCGAACTTCGCTGCGGTGAGGTCTTGGGTTGCCATGATTGGGGTAACGCCCGGACGCCTCCCGGTGTTCCCGGCGGCCGTCGCGCAGGTGCCGAGTGGTCTACACAGCGGGCTCACAGCTCAGAGCTAGCTGCCCGCTAACTCGACCATCGACGGTGGTAGCACCGGTCGGCGGTATCCACCGTCGCCGATATCAACGAACGGAGACTGCCGATGTCCCCCCGCCCGAGCACACCCACCCACACGATCCGCGCCCTGACCGGAGTGACCGCGCTGTTCGCGGCCGGGATGTTCGTCCCGGCATTGGCGCACGCCCAGGGCGACCACGTGATGGGTTCGGTCTCCTCGGTGTCCGGCGACACCTTCGAGGTGGCCCGCTCGGCCGGCACCACCACCGTTTCGTTGGCCGATGACACCCGGATTTTCGAATCGGTGCCCGCCCAGCGCGGCGAGATCACCGCCGGCACCTGCATCAAGGCCGGTGCCGGTCGCGACAGCGCCCCGGCCGACGACGGCGCCATCACCGCGAAGTTCGTGGCGATCAGCACCACGGTCGACGGCCAGTGCCCGCAGCGGCCCGCCGCCGCGGCCGACGCTCCGGCGCCGGCGAAGCCGCACCATGGCGTACGCGGTGTGGTCGAGTCGGTCTCCGGCGACACCCTGACCGTCAGCGGCCCGTCCGGCCCGACCACCGTCACGCTCAACGACAGCACCCGCTTCCGCCGGATGGTCGCCGTCAGCGCGCCGTCGATCAGCCCCGGAAAGTGTGTCGCCGCCGGTGGCACCACCGACGGCGACGGTGTGCTGCAGGCACGCCGGGTCACCGTGTGGACGGCCAACGGCGATTGCCTCGAGCGGCCCGCGTAGCGGGCCCGAGGCGCCCGCTCGCCAACCCCTACCCCAGCACCTTCCCGTAGGTCTGCCGCCCCATCAGATAAGTGGCCTCCACAGCCACGTCACGCAGTTCGTCCGGCGGAACCCGGCGGGGGTTGTGCGACAGCACCACCAGATCGGCGTACTTGCCGGCTTCCAGGCTGCCGATCTCGGTGTCCAGCCGCAGTTGCCATGCGGCGTTGAGGGTCTGCGCCTTGATCGCCGCGTCGACGCCGATGCGCTGCTCGGGGGCCAGCACCCGGCCGCTGCCCTTGGCGATCCGGTTCACCGCGGTGGCGATGTTGCCGATCGGATTGGGCGGGGTGACGGTGCCGTCATTGTGGAACGACAGGTGCAAGCCGGCGTCCAGGGCCGACCGCGCCGACATCCAGTGCGAGCCGTGTTCTGGACCGAACAGCTTGTCCACCAACACATCTCCCCAGAAATAGAGGTGTTCGATGAACAGGCTGGGGGTGATTCCCAGCTTGGCGGCCCGCGCGAACTGATCGGGCCGCATGGCCCCGACATGTTCGATCCGGGGCCGTAGCGCCGGCGGTGTGCGCGCCTGTTCGAACGCGTCCAGCACCACGTCGATCGCGGCATCGCCGTGGACGTGGCAGGAGACCTGCCAATGCTGATCGACGAAGGCCTTGGTCAGTTCCTGGATCTGCTCGGGCGAGTAGTTCATCCTGCCGCGGTGGTCGGGTCCCAGCCCCATGTTCGCCGTGGTGGCGTTGGTCAGATACGGGAAGGTGGTGAAGATGTTGCCCTGCCAGGGCGAACCGTCCGCCCACATCTTCATCCCGATCTTGTCGAACAGCACGTCGGCGCGGGCTCGCTTGCCGCGCACATTCTTCGAATCCGCAGCCAGATCTGCGGTGCCGATCTCATAGGCCCGCACCCGCACCGCGCAGTCGGCCTGCTGGGCGAGCTTGCCGAACACCTCAGACTGGGCACGTGCGTCATAGGAATGCTCGGTGGCCGTGGCGATTCCCGCGCGCGCGAGTTGCGCGTAGGCCCAGCGCAGGTTATCCCCGGCGTTGGCCATGATCGCCCCGGAGAACGGCGCGATCAACGCCATCACCGCCGCCGCCTCACGCACCTCGCCGGTCAGCTGTCCGTCCGGGCCGTGGAGGTACTGCGCTCCGGCCGGGTTGGGGGTGGTTTTGGTGATGCCGGCCGCGGTGAACGCGGCGGTGTTGCCGTAAGCGGCGTGGCCGCTGTTGGAGATGATCACCACGGGATTGTTCGGGGCCAGCCGGGACAGTTCGGCCCGGGTGAAGGGCTGTAGCCCGGTCTGCAGCAGCGGATCCACCCCGTTGAGCAGAATCGGCTGGCCCTTGGGGGTGTCTGCCACGGCCTCGGCCAGCTTGGCGAATACCCCGTTGGCGGTGGGGACGGTGAAGGGCCGCACGTCGATGGCCGGTGGGGCCAGGGTGGAGCCCATTTCGAAGGGATGCCCATGCGGCTCCACGAACGCCGGTAGCAGCGCCCGGCCGCGCAGGTCGATGACGGTGGTGTCCGACCCACGCAGTCGCAGCACGTCGTCGGCTGCGCCGACCTGGCTGATCCGTCCGCCGGTGACGGCGAGTGCTTCGGCTTCCGGGGCGCCGGGTGCCACTGTCACCACCGGGCCACCGACGAAGATCGTGTCGGCCCCCGGCCCTCGTGATCCGCACCCGGCGAGCCCACCGACGGCTGTGCCGGCCGCGGCGGCAGCCATCCCGGCCATAAACCGTCGTCTGCTTGTCGTCACCGTGTCCGCTCGTTTTCGGTCGCAGTCACGCGACGAGTATGGCAGCGCCCGCCTCCCGGGCCGCCGGCCGGGACACATGACAACGTTGACCGGTCCCGCGCTAGGTGAGGTCGTCGTGGTCGCCGCGGGCCCAGGCTGCGTGGCGGTCCGCCGAGAACCGGACCGCGGCCACCGCATCGGTGTCGATGGTGTTGGTGTGCAGGCCGTAAATGCGGTCGAAGCGCAACTGTTCCATCGTCTCGGCCATCCGCTGGGCGACAGCGGCCGACAGCGGTATCCGGTTCGGGTAGCTGCGCAAGAAGGCCACGGTGCGCCGGTCCGGGTTCGGGAATACGGTGTCGCCGACCAGCAGCACTCCGCGACCGTCGGCACCGGCGTCCCAGCAGGCGACGGAGCTGCCCGGAAAGTGCCCGCCGACTTGAATCAGGGTCAATCCGGGTGCGATCTCCAACCGCCCGGACCAGTATCGGATCGCCGGATCCGGACGCATCACCCATTCTTTGTCCGCGGCGTTGACGTACACCGGTACCCCGCCGAGTCGCCGGCCCCATTCCACCTGGGCGCCGAACATGTGCGGGTGACTGGCTACCACACCGAGCACCGGGCCCTGCTCGAGCGCCGCAGCGACCCCGGCCTCATCGATGAATCCCGAAGGATCCCAGAGGATGTTGCCGCTGGGCGTGCACACCAGCTTGCCCAGTTGACCGATACCCAGGGGCGGGTTGCTGCCGATCCCGATCAATCCGGGTTCTAGCTCAAAGGCGTAGGACCGCATGCCCTCGGCGACCAAGCCGTCCAACGTGGCCCAGTGCTGGCCGTCCTGCGGCACCCATTGCCGGTCGTCCTCGCAGATCGCACACACCTGCGGCGTCGCATCGTGTTCGACACCGCAGGTCCGGCACAGCCAGAACTCGGATGCCGGCACGGTCAGACCGTGAAACCGACTGCGCGCATCATCTCGCGGCCCTCGTCGGTGATCTTGTCCGGTCCCCAGGCCGGCTCCCAGACCCAGGACAGGTCGACCTTCTTGACCAGGCCGGCACCCACCGTGGCGTTCTCGACCTGTTCGGCGATCATGTCCTGCAGCGGGCAGGCCGGCGAGGTGAGGGTCATGGTGACGACCGCGGCCGCCCCGTCCTCGTCCTGCCGGATCGACAGGTCATACACCAGGCCCAGGTCCATCACGTTGATGCCGATCTCCGGGTCGATGACGTCGTGCATCGATTCCTCGACTTCGGCGAGCAGCTCGTCCGGTCCCAATTCGCTCATCGATTCATCTCCTGGGTTGTGCCACTGACTGATGCCAGCGTTTGTTCCGATGTCTTCGCGAGTGCCTGTGCCAAAGCATCTTTGAACGCCATCCAGCCGAGCAACGCGCACTTGACTCGCGCCGGGTACTTGGCCACTCCGGCGAACGCGATACCGTCGCCGAGCACCTCCTCGTCGCCTTCCACGCTGCCGCGCGACGACACCATTTCGTGGAACGCATCGAATGTCGCGCACGCCTGCTCCACCGTCAAGCCGATCACCTGGGTGGCCAGCACCGAGGTGGCTGCCTGCGAGATCGAGCAACCCTGCCCGTCGTAGGAGACATCGGCGATCTGCGTACCGTCGGCCGACAGCGCCACCCGCAGGGTCAGTTCGTCACCGCAGGTGGGATTGACGTGATACACCTGCGCGCCGTAGGGCTCCCGCAGGCCGCGATGCTGCGGATGCTTGTAGTGATCGAGGATCACCTCTTGATAGAACTGCTCAAGACGCAAGTCTCACACTCCCCCAAAGAATTCCACGGCTCGGCGCACACCCGCCAGCAGGCGCTCCACCTCCTCGTGGGTGTTGTACACCGCGAATGAGGCGCGCGCGGTGGCCGCCACATTGAATTTGCGGTGCAACGGCATGGCACAGTGGTGGCCCACCCTGACCGCGACACCGTCGTCGTCGAGTACCTGCCCGACATCGTGCGCGTGCACCCCGTCGATCACGAACGACACCGGCGAGCCGCGGTCGACCGTCGTGGTCGGCCCGACGATATGCACCCCGGGAATGCCGGCGAGGCCCTCGAGCGCGGCGGCCACCAGCTCACCTTCGTGGGCGGCCACCACATCCATCCCGATCGCGTCCAGGTAGCGAGCGGCCGCAGCCAGCCCGACGACCTGCGAGGTCATCGGCGTACCGGCCTCAAAACGTTGCGGCGCCGGCGCGTAGGTGCTCGAAGCCATCGTGACGGTCTCGATCATCGATCCACCGGTGAGGAATGGCGGCAGCGTCGCCAACAGCTCCCGCCGGCCGTAGAGCACCCCGATCCCGTTGGGCCCCAGCATCTTGTGCCCGGAGAACGCCGCGAAGTCCACCCCCAGCGCGTGGAAGTCGACCGGCTGGTGCGGAACGGACTGGCAGGCGTCCAGCACGGTGAATGCACCCACCGCGCGCGCCCGCGACACCAGCTCGGCGACCGGGGCCAGTGCACCGGTCACGTTGGAGTGATGAGTGAACGCAACGACTTTGACCCGCTCGTCGAGTTCCAGCGAGTCCAGGTCGATGCGCCCATCGGGCGTCACCGCGTACCACTGCAGGGTCGCACCGGTACGCCGCGCCAGTTCCTGCCACGGAATCAGGTTGGCGTGGTGCTCCAATTCGGTGGTGACGATGACATCGCCGGGGCCGACGGCCGACTCGAAGCGGTCGTCGCCGAGCACATAGGACACCAGGTTCAGCGACTCGGTGGCGTTCTTGGTGAACACCAGCTCATCCGGGTGGGCGCCGACGAAGCGCGCGATCGCAGACCGGCCGTCCTCGTAGGCGTCGGTGGCCTCCTCCATGAGCTGGTGCGCCCCGCGGTGCACCGCACCGTTGGAGTTCAGCAGGAACTCCCGCTCGGCGTCGAGCACCGGCAGCGGACGCTGCGAGGTGGCCCCGGAGTCCAGGTAGGCCAGCCGGCTTCCGCCGCGCATGACACGGTTCAGGATCGGGAAATCCGCCCGAATCGCATCGAGGTCCGGCACCGCCGGACGACTGACCGAAAGTGTCATGTCCTACGCCTCCGCCACTGCCGCCTCGGCGGTGAAGCGCTCGTAGCCGTTCTCCTCCAGCTCGTCGGCCAGCTCCGGCCCACCCGACTCGACGATCCGGCCGCCCGCGAAGACGTGCACGAACTGCGGCTGGATGTAGCGCAGGATGCGGGTGTAGTGCGTGATCACCAGCACGCCACCGTTCTCCGCCTCCTGGTAGCGATTCACCCCTTCGCTGACCACCCGCAGCGCGTCGACGTCCAGGCCGGAGTCGGTCTCGTCGAGGACCGCGATCTTCGGCTTGAGCAGGCTCAGCTGCAGGATCTCGTGGCGCTTCTTCTCACCACCGGAGAAGCCCTCGTTGACGTTGCGCTCGGCGAACGCGGAGTCGATGCCCAATTCGGTGAAGGCCGCGCGCTGCTCCTTGATCCAGGCCCGCAGCTTCGGCGCCTCGCCGCGCACGGCGGTCACCGCGGTGCGCAGGAAGTTCGACATCGACACCCCCGGCACCTCGACCGGGTATTGCATGGCCAGGAACAGTCCCGCACGCGCACGCTCATCGATGCTCATCGCCAGCACGTCTTCGCCGTCGAGGGTGATCGACCCGGACGTGACGGTGTACTTGGGGTGCCCGGCAATCGCGTACGACAGGGTGGACTTGCCCGACCCGTTGGGGCCCATCAAGGCGTGCGTCTCACCGGAGTTCACCGTGAGGTCGACGCCGTGCAGAATCGGGATGTCGGCCGTGCCGTCGTCGCCGGTGCCGCCAGGCGACACACTCACATGCAGGTCCTTGATTTCCAGTGTGCTCATTGCTGATGCGTGTCCTTAGATGATGAGTTCGGGGTTATTGGTTCTCGGTGACCGCGAGTTCACGCTCGACGGCCTCGGTGAGGCGTTCCTGCACAGCCGGAACGGGGATCTTGCCGATGATCTCGCCGAAGAAGCCGCGCACGATCAGGCGTCGGGCCTGCTCTTCCGGGATGCCGCGCGCCTGTAGGTAGAACAACTGCAGGTCATCGAATCGTCCAGTCGCACTGGCGTGTCCGGCCTGCACGATCTCCCCGGTCTCGATTTCGAGGTTGGGGATCGAGTCGGCCCGGGCACCGTCGGCCAGGACAAGGTTGCGGTTCACCTCGAAGGTGTCGGTGCCGACGCCGGTCGCGCGGATCAGCACGTCGCCGACCCAGACGGTGCGGGCGTCCGGCAGGGCCGAATCCGGGTCACCTTGCAGCGCACCCTTGTACAGCACGTTCGACCGGCAGTTGGGCTGAGCGTGGTCGACCAGCAGCCGCGATTCGAGGTGCTGGCCGTCGTCGGCGAAGTACAGGCCGAGCATCTCGGCGTCGCCCCCCGGGCCGTCGAAGCGGACCCGTCCGGTCAGACGCACCAGTTCGCCACCCAGCTGCACGGCGCTGTGGCGCAGCACCGCGTCCTTGCCCAGCGCCGCGTGATGCATGGTGACGTGCACCAGATCCGAGTCGGCGTCGGCGATCCACACCACGGTCA
Organism: Mycobacterium sp. UM_Kg27; assembly: GCF_000972905.1. Classification (NCBI taxonomy): domain Bacteria; kingdom Bacillati; phylum Actinomycetota; class Actinomycetes; order Mycobacteriales; family Mycobacteriaceae; genus Mycobacterium; species Mycobacterium sp. UM_Kg27. The sequence continues at coordinate 9,718 of NZ_JRMM01000046.1, read as the reverse complement.
GCGCAGCGCCGTCGCCGACCACGAGTTCCAGGTTGTCGGCGTAGGTCCCACCGCCCCGCACGTCGATCACGACCGTTGCCCGCGACAGTTCCTCAGCGCGCACCTGCAGATGGCCGTAGGCCGTCGCTCCGGCCCCCGGGCCGGTGACCGTGATCGCGATGGGTTCCTCGACGCTGACTTCCTTGGGCACGGTTACCACCGTCGCCTCACGAAACGCCGAGAAGGCCTGGGCCGCAATGCGGTCCGCGGGCACGCCAGCCGCACCGAGCCGGTGGTCGCCGCGTGCGACCGTCTCGATCCGCACCGTGTCCGAACCGCGGACTTCGATGCCTGCGGACGCGTCGGCGACCGCGGAGCCGTCGTGCAGGCCGCGCAGCCGGCGCAGCGGGGTGAACCGCCACATCTCATCGCGACCGTGCGGCACCTCGAATGCCTCGACGTCGAACGAGGTGAACGCGGTGCCCTTGGTGCCGCCTTCGACCGCTGCGGTCAGGTTGGCCGCCGGGGCGGACGTCAAACCAGTCGAGGTCACCTAGCCCACCGAGCCTTCCATCTGCAGCTGGATCAGCTTGTTGAGTTCCAGCGCATATTCCATCGGCAGTTCCTTGGCGATCGGCTCGACGAAGCCGCGCACCACCATCGCCATCGCCTCGTCCTCGGTCAGGCCACGGCTCATCAGGTAGAACAGCTGGTTTTCGCTGACCTTCGACACGGTGGCCTCGTGGCCGACGGTGACGTCGTCCTCACGGATGTCGACGTAGGGGTAGGTGTCGCTGCGGCTGACGTTGTCGACCAGCAGCGCATCGCATTTCACGCTCGACTTCGCCCCGTGCGCGCCCTTGTGGATCTCCACCAGACCCCGGTATGAGGACCGACCGCCGCCGCGCGACACCGACTTGGAGACGATGTTCGACGACGTGTTGGGCGCCAGGTGCAGCATCTTGGCGCCGGTGTCCTGGTGCTGGTCCTCGCCGGCGAACGCCACCGAGAGCACCTCGCCCTTGGCGTGCTCGCCGGTCATCCACACCGCCGGGTACTTCATGGTGACCTTCGAGCCGATGTTGCCGTCGACCCATTCCATGGTGGCTCCGGCCTCGGCCCGGGCCCGTTTGGTGACCAGGTTGTAGACGTTGACCGACCAGTTCTGGATGGTGGTGTAGCGGCACCGGCCGCCCGGCTTGACGACGATCTCCACCACCGCGGAGTGCAGCGAGTCCGAGGTATAGACCGGCGCGGTGCAGCCCTCGATGTAGTGCACATAGGCGTCTTCGTCGATGATCATCAGCGTCCGCTCGAACTGGCCCATGTTCTCGGTGTTGATCCGGAAGTAGGCCTGCAGCGGGATGTCGACGTGCACGCCCTTGGGCACGTAGATGAACGATCCCCCGCTCCACACCGCGGTGTTGAGCGCGGAGAACTTGTTGTCGCCCGCCGGGATCACCGTGCCGAAGTACTCGCGGAACAGCTCCTCGTGTTCCTTGAGCGCGGTGTCGGTGTCAAGGAAGACGACGCCCTGGGCTTCCAGGTCTTCGCGGATCTTGTGGTAGACGACCTCGGACTCGTACTGGGCCGCCACACCACCGATGTAGCGCTGCTTCTCAGCCTCCGGGATACCCAGCCGGTCGTAGGTGTTACGGATGTCCTCGGGCAGGTCGTCCCAGGTCTGGGCCTGCTTTTCGGTGGACCGCACGAAGTACTTGATGTTGTCGAAGTCGATGCCGGACAGATCCGAACCCCAGTTGGGCATCGGCTTCTTCATGAAGGTCCGGTAGGCCCGCAGGCGGGCTTCGAGCATCCACTCCGGCTCGTTCTTCTTCGCCGAGATGTCGCGCACCACGGCTTCGGACAGCCCGCGCTGGGCGGCGGCGCCCGCGGCATCGGTGTCGGCCCAACCGTATTCGTACCGGCCCAGCGACGCGATCGTCTCTTCCTGGGTGGTCGGCTCCACAGCTGCTGTGGTGGCCTCCGGCGTCAGTGTCATGGTGACACTCCTTCGGTGCTCGTGATGGCTTCGGCGCAGGGTGTGCGCCGAAGGTCGGTCGGTGCTGCTAATGCTGTTTTTTGACGGTCGCGGCGGCGCCGGACTTGCCGGCCTTGGCGATCTTGGCGCTCCGGTTGGTCAGTGGCACATGGGTGGTGCAGACGTAGCCGCCGTCGGCGATGGTCGCCAACCGTTGCACGTGAGTGCCCAGCACTTCGGCCATCGCCTGCCGCTCGGCCCGGCACAATTCCGGGAACTCCTTGGCGACGTTGGCCACCGGGCAGTGGTGCTGCAGGATCTGCACCCCGGGTACACCTCCCTGCACCCGAGCCGTGGTGGCGGCATAGCCGGCCTCCGTCAGCGCGCCGGCGATGCGTTGGGCGGTGGCCTCCAGGTCGCCGTCGTCGCCCGTGCCGCTGCCGGCTGCGACGGCCGCCACCTTGGCCAGGATGGCGTCAATGCGCTGTCGAGCGAAGTCGACCACCGCGTCCTCGCCGCCGATCTCGCGCAGCTGGCGCATGGCGGCCACCGCGAGGTCGTCGTAGCGGTGGCCGAGCTTGCCGCGGCCGGCGTCGGTGAGCTGGAACCGCTTCGCCGGACGCCCGCGTCCCACCTGCTGCCAGGATGCCGCCGCATGTGCCTCGGCGTCACCCATCTCGATCAGGGCATCGAGGTGGCGACGCACCCCGGCGGCCGACAAACCCAACCGGGCGCCGATCTCCCCCGCGGTGATCGATCCGGATTCCATCAGCAGGCGTACCACCGCGTGACGCGTGTCGTGGCCGCCGGCGACTTCGGCCGGGGTGTCCGCCGTAACCGTACCGCCGGGGCGTTGCCCGGCGGTTTCGGTTGCGGTGTCCACCTCCCCCATTTCGGAGGCCTCGAATTTCACAACACCAGTGTGACGCAATTCCAGAGCTCGGTCTAGAAAGGGTTACCTCAGTTCAGCCCGGATCGGCCGTTGCGCTGATCACATCCGGCGCGGCGCCGGGCGTCCCCAGGCTTCGAAGAGCGGCCGTTACGCTGCTGTGATGGCCCTCCGCCGGCACTCGCTGAGCTCGTCGATCGCGCACCTGCACGGCGACGAGCGCACCGTCGGCTCCCCGCTTAACGCCGCTGAACTGGTCGCATTGCGGAGAACCCGCCGGTTCGGCGCCACCGGCACCGTGCTGATGGCCATCGGTGCGCTCGGGGCCGGTGCACGGCCGGTGGTGCAGGACCCGACCTTCGGAGTCCGGCTGCTGAACCTGCCGTCGCGGCTCGCGACGGTGGCCCTGACCATGACCACCACCGGCGCGGTGATGATGGCGCTGGCCTGGCTCATGCTGGGGCGGTTCGCGCTGTCTTCTTCACCGGACTCCTCCGCACCTCGTACCTCGGCGCATCGTCGTCCGACAGAAGCCCGATCGCCGGACTCCTCGGCCCCTCGTACCTCGGCGCATCGTCGTCCGACAGAAGGCAACCGCCGGATGTCGCGCAGTCAGCTCGACCGCACCCTGCTGCTGTGGATGCTGCCGCTGCTGGTGGCACCGCCGATGTACAGCAAGGACGTCTACTCCTACCTGGCGCAGAGTCAGATCTCCCGGCTCGGACTGGACCCCTACCGGGTGGGCCCGGCACCGGCGCTGGGCCTGGACCACGTCTTCACGCTGTCCGTGCCCAGCCTCTGGCGGGAGACGCCGGCGCCCTACGGTCCACTGTTCTTGTGGATCGGTCGCGGAATCTCGGCGTTGACCGGGGAAAACATCGTCACCGCGGTGCTGTGCCACCGGGTGGTGGTGCTGCTCGGGGTCGGATTGATCGTGTGGGCGGTGCCGCGCCTGGCCGCGCGCTGCGGGGTCGCCGAGGTCAGCGCCCTGTGGCTCGGAGCGGCCAATCCACTGTTGCTGATGCACCTGGTGGCCGGCATCCACAACGAGGCATTGATGCTCGGACTCATGCTGACCGGCACGGAGTTCGCGTTGCGCGGGATCACCGCGGCCAAACCGCTATGGCCGGATGTGCGCAGTCGCCCCGGCCGGGACGACTGGGCTCCGCTGGCCGGGCTGCTCATCGGGGCGGTGCTGATCACGCTGTCATCGCAGGTCAAGCTGCCGTCGCTGCTGGCGCTCGGGTTTGTCGCGATGGCGCTGGGCTGGCGGTGGGGCGGCGACGTGCGGGCGTTTCTGCTGGCCGGTACGAGCATGGCCGCGCTGGCGGCGGCGGTGACGGGCTTGATCGGCTGGGCCAGTGGGCTGGGCTTCGGGTGGGTGTTCACCCTGGGCACGGCCAATGTGGTGCGCAGCTGGATGTCGCCGCCGACGCTGATCGCCCTCGGCACGGGCCAGGTGGGGATCCTGCTCGGTCTGGGTGATCACACCACCGCGGTGCTGTCGCTGACCCGTGCCATCGGCGTCCTGATCATCGCGGTCCTGGTGGTGTGGCTGTTGCTGGTGGTGTTCAACGGCCGGCTGCATCCGGTCGGGGGGCTCGGCGTTGCGCTGGGCATCACCGTCCTGCTGTTTCCGGTGGTCCAGCCCTGGTACCTGCTGTGGGCGATCATCCCGCTGGCGGCGTGGGCGACCCGGCCGAACTTCCGCATCGCGGTGATCGCGGTAACCCTGGTGGTGGGCATCTTCGGCCCGACCGCCAACGGCGACCGCTTCGCGCTGTTCCAGATCGTGGACGCCACCCTGGCCAGCGCCGTGGTGGTGTTGGGGTTGTTCCTGCTGACCTATCGGCGCCTGCCGTGGCGCGAGTTACCGGCCGAAGCCGGCGCCCCGACGGGCGATGCACCGGCCGAGGAACCGACCCCGCGGCCGGCCGCTGCCACCGACGCTTACGCTGATTCTCCGTGAACTCAGCTGTCGCGGTGCGCTTGCGCGGGGTACGCAAGCGTTACGGGACCGGTCCTGCTGCGATCGAAGCGGTCGCCGGCCTGGATTTCGACGTGCAGACCGCCGAAGTGTTCGCCCTCCTCGGCCCGAACGGCGCCGGGAAGACGACCACGGTCGAGATGTGCGAAGGCTTCGTCCGCCCGGACGCCGGAACCATCGAGGTGCTCGGCTTGGACCCGGTCGCCGACAATGACCGGCTTCGGGAGCGCATCGGGGTGATGCTGCAGGGCGGCGGCGGCTACCCGGCCGCACGTGCCGGCGAGATGCTCAAGCTGGTGGCGTCGTATTCGGCCAACCCGCTGGACCCGCAGTGGCTGCTGGACACCCTGGGCCTGACCGATGCGGCACGCACCACCTACCGCCGGCTCTCCGGCGGGCAGCAGCAGCGGCTCGCGTTGGCCTGCGCCCTGGTCGGCCGGCCGGAACTGGTCTTCCTCGACGAGCCGACCGCCGGTATGGACGCGCACGCCCGGCTGCTGGTGTGGGAGCTGATCGATGCGTTGCGCCGCGACGGCGTGACCGTGGTGCTGACCACCCACCACCTGCGCGAGGCCGAGGAGCTGGCCGACCGGCTGCTGATCATCGACCACGGCGCGGTGGTCGCCGCCGGCACGCCCGCGGAGTTGACCCGCAGCGGCGCCCAGGGCCAGCTGCGGTTCACCGCACCTCCGCGACTGGACCTGTCGTTGCTGATCGCGGCGTTGCCGGAGGGGTATCGGGCCAGCGAGGTGCTGCCCGGTGAATACCTCGTCGAAGGAACCGTCGACCCCCAGGTGCTGGCGACCGTGACCTCCTGGTGCGCCCGGATGGATGTGCTGGCCACCCAGCTGCGGGTCGAGCAGCGCAGCCTCGAGGACGTGTTCTTGGAGCTGACCGGACGGGAGCTACGCCCATGAGTGCTCAGCAGGTCTTCGCGCCCGGCACCTTCACCCCCGACCCCCGTCCGGCCCGCGTGCCCGCGATGCTGGCCGCGCAGTACCGGTTGGAGCTGACCCTGCTGCTGCGCAACGGCGAGCAGCTGCTGCTGACGATGTTCATTCCGATCACCCTGCTGGTCGGGCTGACGGTGTTGCCGCTGGGCCCGTTCGGCGAGGGCCACGCCGAACGCGCGACCACGGTGCTGCCGGTGATCATGTCGCTGGCGGTGATCGCTACCGCGTTCACCGGGCAGGCGATCGCCGTGGCGTTCGACCGGCGCTACGGGGCCCTGAAACGACTGGGCGCCACGGCGCTGCCGGTCTGGGGCGTCATCGCCGGCAAATCGCTGTCGGTGGCTACGGTCGTGCTGTTGCAGTCCGTGCTGCTCGGCACGATCGGCGCCGCGCTGGGCTGGCGGCCGACATTGGCCGGCCTCGGCTTGGGCGCGGTGGTCATCGCGCTCGGTACCGCCTGTTTCGCGGCATTGGGCCTGCTGCTCGGCGGCAGCCTGCGCGCCGAGATCGTGCTGGCCGGCGCGAACCTGCTGTGGTTCGTGTTCGGCGGGTTCTCCGCACTGACCGTGGAGACCGATCTGGTGCCCGGCACGGTCCGCTGGCTCGCCCGACTCACTCCCTCGGGGGCGCTCACCGAGGCGCTGGCACAGGCGCTGAGCGTCTCGGTCGACTGGTTCGGTCTCGCGGTGGTGACGGTGTGGGGTCTGTTGGCCGCCGTCGGTGCCGTGCGATGGTTCCGGTTCAGCTGACCTACTACGGGACGTAGTTACCGATCCTCTACGATCAGGCCCGTGGGACGGTTCCTGATGCGCCTGGTGGACCTGCTACCCGAACCGGGCCTGCGCACGCAGCGATGGCTGGCTGCCGCGGTCGTCTTCACTCAGGGATTCATCGCCGTCACCGGCGCGATCGTGCGGGTCACCGCGTCCGGATTGGGTTGCCCGACCTGGCCGCAATGCTTCCCGGGCAGCTACGTCCCGGTGGCCGTCTCGGAAGTTCCGCGGATTCATCAGGCCATCGAGTTCGGCAACCGGATGGTCACCTTCGCGGTGGTGATCACCGCGGCGCTGGCCGTGCTGGCCGTGCTCCGGGCCCACCGCCGTACCGAGGTACTGGTCTACGCCTGGCTGATGCCCGGCTCCACGGTGTTGCAGGCGGTGATCGGCGGTATCACGGTACGCACCGGGCTGGCCTGGTGGACCGTGGCTGTGCACCTGCTGGTCTCGATGCTGATGGTGTGGCTGGCGGTGCAGTTCTATGCGAAAGTCGGCCAGACAGACGACGAGTCGGCGGTGGTGACTTATCGGGTCCCGACACCGTTGCGCGGGTTGACCGCGCTGTGTGCCGTCACGCTGGCCGCGGTGCTGGTGACCGGCACCCTGGTGACCGGCGCCGGCCCGCACGCCGGCGACAAGAGCGCGGCCCGCACGGTGGCCCGCCTCAAGGTGGAGGTCGCCACGCTCGCCCACCTGCACGAGTCGCTGCTGATCGGATTCCTCGGTCTATTGATAGGCCTGGCCTTCGGGCTGGCCGCGGTGCGGGCGGCCAAACCGGTGATGCGCCGACTGGCGGTGGTGACCGCCCTGACATTGGTGCAAGGACTGATCGGCGTGGTCCAGTACTTCACCGGCGTGCCCGCCGTACTGGTCACCCTGCATGTGGCGGGTGCGGTACTGGTCACCGGCGCGACGGCGGCGCTATGGGCGTCGCTGCGCCAACGGACCCAACCCGAGTCGCTCTAGCGCCGCGGTGACCTCGACGGCGAAGCGGCGCTGCGCTCGCTCTCGTTCGCCGGCGTCAAGAGCGCTGAACCCCAACTGCGGCGCAATCAGATCCAAGCCGAACAGGCGTGGATCCGCGGCGGTTCCGGCCACGTCGGCCCGCGCGTAGAGCAGCTCTTCGATCCGGATGCTCAAGCGTTCGGCGGCCGAACGCAGGGCGGCACGCCCGACATCCCACAGTTCGAAGTCCGGGTCGGACCCGGCGGCGCCGAACGCGTGCGATCGGCCGGCACCGAAGAAAACCAGCGTGCTCAGCTCCGCCGGTGGCGGTCCCGGCAACGTCGGGACCCCGTCGCACTGCAGGTCGGCCAGGTAGCGGCGGTCGGCGTTCCAGGCCACCGCTTCCGGCGGGTTCAGCAGGTGGGCCACCCGGGTTGTCCAGTTCAAGAATTCGGCGTGCCGGGCCGGGGCGCCGCCGGCCGTGCGCAGGATCACCAGGTCCGCCGCCAGCGTCTCCGGGTCATCCCAGGGCAGACGGCGGGCGTGCAGACCTCGGTGGCGCAGCGCCGCCACCAGGCCGGCATCGTCGCCGGCGTCGTCGACCGCCCCGGACGTATCGGCGCCACGGTGGTGGCCGTGCCGCGGATCGACCGCCAGCACGATGCGCGGATGGAAGATATCGGGCCGGGCCAGCTTCATGCAGACCTCATAGTCGGAGATGATAGTCACCATGCACGCCGTGGAAGTGGCCGCGACCGGCGGCCCCGAAGTTTTGAACCTGGTCGACAAACCTCAGCCCTCCCCTGCCTCCGGTGAGGTGTTGATCCGGGTCGAGGCCGTCGGGGTCAACTACATCGACACGTATTTCCGCTCCGGGGTCTACCCGGCCGAGCTGCCGTTCGTGGTGGGCAATGAGGCCGCGGGCACGGTCGCCGAGGTCGGCGCGGGAGTGACCGCATTGACTGTGGGCGATCGCGTGGTGACGGCGGCCGCGACCGGCGCCTACGCCCAATACTGCACGGCCCCGGCATCTTTGACGGCACTCATCCCCGATGGAATCGAGGCTGACGTGGCCGCCGCCGCGCTGCTCAAGGGCTTGACGGCGCATTACCTGATCACGTCGGTGTATCCCGTGCAGTCCGGCGACACCGTGTTGTTGCATGCCGGCGCCGGCGGGGTAGGACTGATCCTGACTCAATGGGCGACCGCGCTCGGTGCCCGAGTGATCACCACGGTCTCGAATTCGTCCAAGGCCGAATTGTCGAGGCAGGCCGGCGCTGTGGAAGTGCTCGAGTACCCCGGCTCGGCCCCTGAAGACGCCGCGGCGTTCGGCGCCCGGGTTCGGGAGTTGGTCGACGGCGGGGTGGTCGCGGTATACGACGGCGTGGGTGCGGCGACGTTCGACGCCAGCCTGTCCAGTCTCGCCGTCCGGGGCACCTTAGCGCTGTTCGGCGCGGCCAGTGGGCCGGTGCCGCCGGTGGACCCGCAGCGGCTCAATGCGGCGGGCTCGGTCTACCTGACCCGTCCCAACCTGGCGCACTTCACCCGTACCGCACCGGAATTCGCCTGGCGCGCGGGCGAACTCTTCGAGGCGATCGGCAATGGCACGATCACGGTGACGGTCAGCAAGCACTATCCGCTGGCCGAGGCTGCCCGCGCCCACCGCGATCTGCAGGGCCGCCAGACCGTGGGCTCGATTGTGCTCGACCCGTAACCGCCCGCGAGTCCAGATCCCAGCCGTCGGGCAGTAGCGGCACCCGGGGACCGTCGGCGAATTCCGCCCCGTCCAGCCGGGTGAGCCCGGTAGCCCGGCTACCCGCGCCGTGCACGCTGCCGGAGCGCCCCAGTTCCCCCACACCGTGATCGGACACCGGTGCCGGTCCCCAGTCCGGGGTCACCCCGACGGTCAGACCCATCGCGGCGTCACCGTGCCCCGTTCTGGTTTGGCGCCGCCGGAGACGTGTGGCCCGGCGGGATTCCGCTGCCGCCGCGGCCGAGGCAGACTCCGGGGTGGGCGTCTTGCGCTTGGCGCTGTCCGCGGCGGAGGCGTGGGCGCCGAGTCCTGACCCGTAGTCGATCCGGGGCCCGCCCCCCACCAGATAGGGGAACAGCGGCGGACCGGCGGGCACGGGCGCGGGCGGCGCTGCAGCCGACGGCACCGAGGCCGCACCGGCCGGTGCGGCAGCCGGCGGCGGGGCGGTCGGGGGC
>NZ_JRMM01000045.1:0-28435 GCF_000972905.1 Mycobacterium sp. UM_Kg27 | reverse complement strand
GCTCGCGCGATGCACAACCGCTGCTGTTGCCCACCGGAGAGCCCGCCGCCCGGCTTGTCCAGCCGGTCCTTGACCTCGTTCCACAAGTTCGCGCCACGCAGGGAGAACTCCGCGGTTTCGTCGAGCGTGCGGCGGTTGCGGATTCCCTGCAGTTTGAGTCCGGCCACGACGTTGTCGCGAATGGACATGGTAGGGAAGGGATTCGGGCGCTGAAACACCATTCCGACGGATTGACGAACGCCCACCGGGTCGATTCCGGGACGGTAGATGTTCTCGCCGTCGAGCAGCACCGAGCCCTCGATCCGGGCCCCCGGCGTGGTCTCGTGCATCCGGTTGAGGGTGCGCAGCACGGTCGACTTGCCACATCCGGACGGACCGATGAACGCGGTGACACTTCGCGGCGCAACCGACAGCGACACGTCGGCCACCGCGTGAAACGACCCGTAATAGATGTTGAGGTCGGTGAGATCCAACCTTTTAGCCACCGTGCAGCTCTCCTTGTTCGCCCACCGCTACGCGCTGGTTGTCCAGACAGATCTAGAACTTCTTGGGAGCGAAGATGCGCGCCCCGAACCTGGCCGCGACGTTGAGTATCGCGATCAGCAGGATGAGAGTCAGCGCAGCGCCCCAGAGCCGATCTGTGGGAACCGCGCTCGCGCCCGCACCGGCCGACGTCTGGTCATACATCATGCCCGGCAGCGACCCCATGAAGCCGTGGAACATATCGAAGTTGATCGCCTGCGAATAGCCCACCAGGATCAACAGCGGCGCGGTCTCGCCCATCACCCGGGCCAGCGCCAACAGAATTCCGGTGACGATGCCCGACAGCGCGGTCGGAATCACGATGCTGGTGATGGTCTTCCACTTCGGGGCGCCCAGCGCGTAGCTGGCCTCGCGCAGGTCCATCGGAATGATCCGCAGCATCTCCTCGGTGGCTCGCACGATCACCGGCACCATCAGCAGCACCAACGACAGCGACACCGCGAAGCCGGACCGGTGAAATCCCAAGGTGGCCACCCACAACGCGTAGACGAACAGCGCTGCAACGATCGACGGCACCCCGGTGAGGATGTCGACCATGAAGGTCGCGAGCTTGCCCAGTCGGGTACCGGCACCGTATTCGACCAGATAGATCGCGACGAAGATCCCAATCGGGATCGAGATGGCCGCGCACAGCAGTCCTTGCAGCAGGGTCCCGATGATCGCATGGTAGGCACCGCCGCCGGCCACGAACGCCGTCATGCCGGCCTGCGAATGGGTCCACCAGGTACTGGTGCTGACGGCACCGAAACCGAAGTCGAACACCGAGTACATCACCCATACCAAGGGCACCAACGCCAAGGCCATCGCGGCGGTGACCAGCACCGTCGCAATCGAATCGGCCACCCGTCGGCGCAGGCCCACCCCCGCGAAAGTGCGCAGCTTGACGGGCCGGTCCAGCAACGCGGTCATGAATGAACCTTCTGGGTGATCGCGACGCGCGCCATCGCGTTGACGATAAGTGTCAGCACGAACAGCACCAGGCCGGCTGCGATGTAGGCGCCCGCCTTGTACTGATCGTTGAATTCCGATGCGGTGGCGGCGATCTTGGTGGCGAAGGTGGAACCGCCGTCGAACAGCGACCAGTTGAACGCCTTCTGTGTGGAGCGCAGGATGATCAGCAACGCGACCGTCTCACCGAGCGCTCGGCCCAAGCCCAGCATCGCGGCACTGATGTAGCCAGAGCGGCCGAACGGCAGCATCACCATCTTGACCACCTCCCAGCGGGTCGCCCCCAGCGCCAGGGCGGCCTCGACCTGACCGCGGGGCGTCTGAGCCAGCACCTCGCGGGTGACCGCGGTGATGATCGGCAGGATCATCACCGCCAGCACGATTCCGCCGGTGAAGATGGTGCCCCCGCCCGCCACCGAGGCGTTGCCGTCGGCGAACAGGAAGAATCCGGAGAGATGCTCGTTGAGCCATAGCGCGACGCCGCGCAACTGTGGGGCCAGCACGTACAGGCCCCAGGCTCCGTAGATGATCGACGGCACGGCGGCCAGCAGTTCGACCAGGTAGCCCAGGATCCCGACGAGCCGTCGCGGTGCGTATTCGGCGAGATAGACCGCGACGCCCAGAGCAACCGGCATGGCCAGCAACAGGGCGAACACCGAGACGAACACCGTCACCTGCAGCATCTCCGCGATGCCGAAGTGCATGGCGGAGGTGTTGGTGGTGACCCAACTGCCGCCGTAGGTGAAGAAGTTCTCCCGGTTGCGCTGCAGGGCGGGTATCGCCCGCAGCAGCAGGAAGCCTCCGACGGCGCTGATCAAGACGATGATCAGCACCCCGGAGCCTTCTGCGACCAGGCGGAACAGCCGATCTTGCAGTCGGCTTCCGGTGGACCGCAACGCCGTCGGGGTCACCGACGGCGTCGATGCAGGCGCGGACACAGACGAGTCAGCGATGCCTACACCCCCTCATCGCTTGCGCACGGCGGCTACTGGATCGCGTCGATGGCGGCACTCAAGCGCCGTTTCAACTGGTCCGGCAGCCGGACGTAACCAGCGGACGACAATTCGTCCTGGCCGCTGGTGGAGGCCGTCCTCAGGAAGGACTTCACGGCCGCCGACGTGTCGGGGTCGTAGCCCTTGGAGCAGACGATCTCATAGGTAACCAAGACTAGCGGGTAGGCCGCGGCCTGCTTGGTGCCGTAAAGCGACCTGAGGTCCAGCCGCATGTCGTTGCTGTCCTCGGACACGAACCCAGCGGACTGAATCGCGACACCAGCCGATTCATCGGTTGCGGCGACCACTCCAGAGCCCGAGTCGATCATCGCCGACCGCAGGTTGGCCTGGTCGGCGAAGCCCTTCTCGACATAGCCGACGGCACCGGGCGTGCTCTGGACCGCCTGCACGACGCCGGCCGACTTCTGCGCGCCCTCGCCGACGCCGCCCTGGAATTCGCTGCCCTCGCCCTTGGTCCAGGTATGCGGCGCTGCCGCGCTGAGGTACTTCTGGAAGTTGTCGGTGGTGCCCGACGAGTCCGAGCGGTAGATCGGCGTGATGGCGATCGCCGGCAGTTCCTCGCCCGGGTTGAGGGCCACCAACGCGGGGTCGTTCCAGCTGGTGATGGCGCCGCTGAAGATCCGGGCCAGCACGTCGCCGTTGAGGACCAGGTTCTCCACCCCGTCGAGGTGGTAGGCGATGCTGACCGGTCCGAACACCAGCGGCAGGTGCCATGCCGGGTTCTGGCTGCAGCGGTCGGCCGCCTCGGCGACCTGCGCCTCGCTCAGCGGCGAGTCCGACCCGGCGAAGTCGACGTGCCCGGCGATGAACTGCTCGCGGCCCGCGCCCGACCCGGTCGGGTTGTACGACAGGTTCTTGCCCGAGCACTGTTTGCCCCACACCTGGTTGAACACAGCGATCGCGTTCTGCTGAGCAGTCGATCCCTCAGCGGTCAGCGTGTCCTTACCGGCGCACTCGGCGGAGTCGGCTTTGCCGGAGGTGGTGCCGGTTCCCGCCGGACTTGCGGCGTTGTCGTCGCTGCCGCAGCCACTGAGCGCCAGACCGGTCATTGCGGCCGCTACCAGCGCAAGACCCGCCTTTGTGCGTTTCATCAGTTCTCGCTTTCTCGCTTCGGCGTTCCAATCTCTCCGGGAACGTATGCGGCACTTATGGATGGCAACCACCTGCCAGATGAACGGGCGGTGAATAGATTCCGGAGCCGCCTCAGAACTGGTCCACCGCGGCGTAAGCGGTATCGACACTGTGCACGACAAAGCCCAGCTGCTCGTAGGTGCGCAACGCCGCGGTGTTGTCCGCCTCGACGTAGAGCAGCACGATCGGCTCCTCGACGTCGGCCAGCCGGTCCGCCAGGTAGACCAGGCCGATTTCGGTCAGCACCCGGCCCAGACCGCGGCCCTGGGCGGCCGGATCGACGCCCACCACGTAGACCTCCCCGGCACGTTCGGCGCCCGGTTTGCCGGAGTGGATCTTGGTCCAGTGAAACCCCAGCAGCACCGGTCCGTCGAACGCCAAAAACAGTCCGGCCGGATCGAACCATGCCTCGGCGCGGCGCTGGGCCAGGTCCTCCGCCGTCCAGCCGCCCTGCTCGGGGTGCCAGGAGAACGCGGCGTTGTTGACCCGCAGCAGTTCGGCGTCGTCGTCGGGGCCCGCATAGGTGCGAATCGTCACCCCGGAAGGAACCTTCGGCTCCGGCACGCCCCGCAGCGACCGGCGCATCTGCAGCAGTTCACGCACCGCGGTCAGTCCTAGCGCCTCGGCGGTGGCTCGGGCGGCGGGCAGAGTGCCGTGCGCCCAGAACCGGCTGCCGCCATCGCGGTGGGCCAGCGCGGCGCGGACCATCGCCGCCCCGATACCGCGCCGCCGGGCGTGCGGCGCCACCACCAGTTCCGCCATCGGCGCGGCGTCCTGCGAGCCCGCGGTCAGATTCAGATAGCCCAGCACCGTTGCGCCGTCACCGGCGACCAGATGTTCGGTGCGGGAAGCGGTGAGCTCCCGCAGTACCTGCTCCCCCACCGGGGCGACGCCGTCCTGACGGCCGGCAGCGGTGATCAGCTCGCGAATCTGCCGCTGCTGGTCATCGGTCAGTGCGACATGCCATTGCGGGGCGGTCACTGACTGGTCAGCGGCTCGGGCGCACCGCCGTCGGCGCCATCGAGGTCCTCGACCATGTCGTTGTCGTCCTCTTCGTCGGAGGCGGTCGAGGAGTGGCCCCGCACCGGCCGAACCGCTTTGTAGCCGACGTTGCGGACCGTGCCGATCAGCGACTCGTATTCCGGCCCGAGCTTGGCGCGCAACCGCCGAACGTGCACGTCGACCGTGCGCGTACCGCCGAAGAAGTCGTAGCCCCAGACCTCCTGCAACAACTGCGCCCGGGTGAAGACCCGGCCGACGTGTTGAGTGAGGTACTTGAGCAGCTCGAACTCTTTATAGGTCAGGTCCAGCGGACGGCCCCGCAGCCTGGCGGTGTAGGTGCCCTCGTCGATCACCAGCTCGCCGAGCTTGGTCTGACCGGAGGCCTGCTCGGCGGCAGGCGCGCCGCGGCGCCCGGTCAGCAGCCGCAACCGGGCGTCGGTCTCGGCTGGTCCGGTACCCGGAAGCAGGATCTCGTCGATACCCCACTCGGCGTTGACCGCCACCAGTCCGCCCTCGGTCACGATCGCGACCACCGGGACCGATCCCGCGGTGGCGCTCAGCAGCCGGCACAGCCCGCGTGCCGCGGCCAGATCGGTGCGCGCATCGACCACAACCACCTCGGCCGAACCGGCCTCAAGCAGCGCAGAAACCTCGGGCGCGGCGGTCCGCACAGTGTGTGCAAGCAGCGACAGCGACGGCAACACCCCGTCGGGGTGCAGGTCAGCGGTCAACAGCAGTAGCTCCAATAGAGGCCCTCCAGCGTCCCAGGTGATCTAACGATAGCGTGCGACCTGCCAGAATGACCTAGTGCGCAGGGTGCTTATCGGTATGTCGGCCGCGATCGCGGCACTGGTCTTGGTGACCGCCGGGGTCGATTTCGGCGCGAGCGTCTACGCCGAGTACCAGTTGTCACGGGCAGTACGGCAGGCCACGGCCCTGCGCGCAGACCCGTTCGTGGCGATCCTGGGTTTCCCGTTTCTGCCGCAGGCGCGCCGCGATCACTACACCGAGGTGGAGATAAAGGCCCCGGCCGTCGAGCAGCCGATTATCGGCAAGTCGATGCTGGAGGCCACCATGCACTCGGTCGACCTGACCCAGGCCACCTGGCGGTTTCGGCCGGACGCCCCGATCCCGGTGGCCAGACTGGAGAGCCGAATTATCATCGGCTCTGTGCATTTGGGCCGCTACCTGGGCATCCGCGACCTGATGGTGGAGGCGCCGCCGGCCGAGACCAACGACAACACCGGCGGCACCACGGAGTCCGGAATCTCGAGCAGCCACGGGCTGGTCTTCACCGGCACGCCGGAGGGATTCGGCAAGCGGGTGAGCGTGGCCGTGGACCTGTCCATCGGTGGGGAAGATCACAGCACGTTGGTGATCACCCCGACCGGCATCCTCACCGGCCCGGACACCGCCGACCAGAGTGTGCCGGATGAGCAGCGCGCCGCAGTGCTCACCGCGTTCCGCGGCAGTTTGCCGCAGCAGCGGCTGCCGTTCGGGTTGGTACCGACCAGTCAGGGTGCGCGCGGCTCCGATGTGATCATCGAGGGCATCGCCGACGGAATGACGGTCACCCTGCCGGAGTTCCGCCCAAGATGAGCATCGTCGCGATCGTCGCCGCCCTGGTGTTCGCCGCCGCGACCGGATGGTGGCTGAACCGGCGGGCCGGGGTGTTGCGCCAGCTGCCCGACTCCGGGACTCAAGGCGACGACGCCGCCGCTTCCGAGGCCGCCTTCTTGGGGCTGGAACCGGGACGCCCCGCGGTGGTGCATTTCTCGGCGCCGTGGTGCGGACCGTGCGCCGGCGTGCGCCGGGTGGTGGAGAAAGTCTGTGATGACCTCGGGGGCCCGGCGAAGGTGGCCCATCACGAGATCGACATCGACGCCAATCCCGAAGCCGCGCGCAGGTTTTCGGTGCTGTCACTGCCGACCACTGTGATTTTCGACGGCGAGGGACGCCGACGGTACCGCGCCGCGGGCGTCCCGACGACCGCGGACCTGCGTTCTGCGCTGGAACCTCTGTTGGCTTGACCGCCCCTGGGTTGGGTAGGCTGTATGCCGTGTTCGCCCGCCTTGAGCTTGTGCTCACCAAGCGCCGCGCAGTCGACCTGTGCCGCACCGCGGGCTGCTGTTGTTGTCGTTGCCGCTGAGCCGCGCGTTTTCGCGTCGCTATCGGAGCCGCCCGGGAAAGCCGTGGCATGTCTCCACCAGCCACTCGCCACGACAGCAGCAGGGAGCATTTCATGCGGGACATCGACACCGACACCGCCCAGATACAACAGGTAGACGTCCGGGGTCCCCGGTTCGCCGCCTGGATCACCACCGCCGTACTGGTGGCCGTCTTGCTGATCGCCGAATTTCGCCCGGCGGTCGCGGCCGGCCTGCTGGCCGCCCAGGCCGTCGTCTTCGCGATCGGCGCCATCTCGGGCCCCCGCCGCCACCCTTACGGCCTGCTGTTCGCCCGGCTGGTGGCGCCGCGGCTGGGGCCGGTCACCGAGCGTGAGCCGACGGCGCCGTTGCGCTTCGCCCAGCTCGTCGGCCTGGTGTTTGCCGTGGTCGGGGTCGCCGGGTTCGCGTTCGCGCCGGGGCTCGGCCTGATCGCCACCGCGTTTGCGCTGGCGGCCGCTTTTCTCAATGCCGCCTTCGGGATCTGTCTGGGCTGCCAGCTCTACCCACTCGTGGTACGGCTGCGGCCGGATACGGCGTAACCACCACAGCATCTCCCCTGGAATAGCCAGAAAGGATTCCCACCATGGCACGCTCTGACGTCCTGGTCTCCACCGACTGGGCTGAGAGCAATCTCGACGCGCCCAACACCGTGTTCGTCGAAGTCGACGAAGACACCAGCGTCTATGACATCAACCACATCCCGGGCGCGATCCGGCTGGACTGGCGCAAGGACCTGCAGGACCCGGTACGGCGCGACGTCATCGACGAGTCCGCGTTTTCCAAGCTGCTCTCCGAGCGCGGTATCGCCAACGACGACACCGTGATTCTCTACGGCGGCAACAACAACTGGTTCGCCGCCTTCGCCTACTGGTACTTCAAGCTCTACGGACACGAATCCGTCAAGCTGCTCGACGGCGGCCGCAAGAAGTGGGAGCTCGCCGGACGTCCGCTGTCGAGCGAAACCGTCACTCGGCCCGCCACGTCCTACACCGCCAAGCCATTGGACGAATCGTTGCGGGCCCGCCGCGACGAGGTGGTCGCGGCGATCAACACCAAGAACCTCGTCGACGTGCGGTCCCCGGAGGAGTTCTCCGGCAAGATCCTGGCTCCGGCGCACCTGCCTCAGGAGCAGAGCCAGCAGCGCGGCCACGTACCGAGCGCGATCAACGTGCCGTGGAGCCGTGCCGCCAACGAGGACGGCACCTTCAAGTCCGACGAGGAGCTGGCCAAGCTGTACGCCGACGCCGGCCTGGATGGTCAGAAGGAGACCATCGCCTATTGCCGTATCGGTGAGCGTTCGTCGCACACCTGGTTCGTGCTGCGTGAGCTGCTCGGACATCGCAACGTCAAGAACTACGACGGTAGTTGGATGGAATACGGCTCCCTGGTGGGCGCCCCGATCGAATTGGGAAGCTGATATGTGCTCTGGACCCAAGCAAGGGCTCGCCCTGCCTGCCAACGTCGACCTGGAGAAGGAGACCGTGATCACCGGTCGCGTGGTGGACAGCTCTGGTGCGTCCGTCGGTGGTGCGTTCGTCCGACTGCTGGACTCCTCGGACGAGTTCACCGCTGAGGTCGTGGCCTCGGCCACCGGTGACTTCCGGTTTTTCGCCGCGCCGGGCGCCTGGAGGGTGCGAGCCCTGTCCTCGGCCGGTAACGGAGACGCCGTGGTGACCCCCTCCGGGGCGGGCCTCCACGAGGTCGACATCAAAGTCGCCTGACGACTCGCGCAACCCGATGGCCTCGAATTCGACGTCCCGCCGCACCCGGCTCCGCCGGCCTTGCGAACGCCGCTAGACTTCCCCCCGTGGTGTTGTTCTTCGAGTTGATGCTGGTGGCGGCGACTGGCCTGATCACCTGGTTCGCGCTGTACACGCTGTATCGGCTGATCACCGACGAGATGTGAGTGCTTCCGACGGGGGCACCGAAGGCGGCGGCGAGCGTCAGGTCGACCGGGGTTCCGGCGACCGCGCGGTAGCTGCCGCCGCTGAGCGTGCCAAGCAGACCGCGGCACGCAACATTCCGGTCTTTGACGACCTGCCGCTCACCGATACCGCCAACCTGCGCGAGGGCGCGAACCTGCACGACGCCCTGTTGGCGCTGCTGCCGTTGGTCGGGGTGTGGCGCGGTGAAGGCGTGGGTCACGGCGCGCACGGCGACTACCGGTTCGGTCAGCAGATCGTGGTGTCGCACGACGGCGGCGACTATCTGAACTGGGAAGCGCGGTCTTGGCGGCTGTCCGACGACGAGTCCAGCCAACCGGCCCTGCGCGAAACCGGCTTCTGGCGGTTCGTGGACGATCCGGATGACCCCGACGAGTCGCAGGCCATCGAACTGCTGCTGGCGCACTCCGCGGGCTATGTGGAGCTGTTCTACGGGCGCCCGCACGGCCCGGCGTCCTGGGAACTGGTCACCGACGCGCTGGCCCGCAGCAAATCGGGGGCGCTGATCGGTGGGGCCAAGCGGCTCTACGGGATCGTCGAGGACGGCGACCTGGCCTACGTCGAGGAGCGGGTGAACGCCGACGGGGAACTGGTGCCGCACCTGTCGGCGCGATTGTCCCGTTTCATCGGCTGACCCCTTGCTTTGACTCTGCGCTGAGAGCGCAGGCTTCTCGCACCTTTGCGCCCTGACCCCAGAGCCAATGACTTCGGCGGGCCGTCAGTGGCCGATTGCGGTGTCGACCAGTGCGGCGAACTCCGCCTCGGGCACCCGCGGGTGTAGCGCCCGGCCGTCCAAGGTGTGCACCCGTGCCGCCAAGGTGATGCTGGAAACCAGCCAGAGATCTTGCGCCGCAACAAGATCCTCCGACCGCAAGGGGGCGTATTCGCAGTCGTAGCCCGCGTCGCGGGCCACGTCGAACAGTGCCTCCTGGGTGGTACCGCGCAGGATCGGGTGCGACAGCGGCGGGGTGATGAGCCGGCCGGGCTCCCCCAGCACCACCGTGGAGCGCGGGCCCTCCAGGACGTAACCGTCGGAACTGATGAAGATGACGTCGTCGGCGTCCTGTTTCGCGGCGTACCGCAGCGCTGCCATGTTCACCGCGTAGGACAGCGTCTTGGCGCCGGCCAGCAGCCACGGCAGCTCCAGCCGCTGCGCCGACAGGCCGCGGTCCAAGGTCACCACCGCTACGCCCTCGCGGCGGGCCGCCGCGACACGTTCCGGCAGTGCGGTCAACAGCACGTATGCGGTTGGCGCCGAACCGGTTTCTCGACCGCGGCTGTAGATCATTCGCAGGGCGCCCTCGCCCGTGCCGGCCCACTGCTGCACCGCCTCGTCGACGGCACGGCGCCAGTCGTCCAGATTCGGGGCCGGTAGGTCCATCAGCTCGGCCGAACGCGCCAGCCGGCGCAGATGAGCATCGAGCAGGCAGGCGGCGCCGCGACGCACCAGCAGCGTCTCGAAGACCCCGTCGCCGCGCAGCGCCGCCAGATCGTCGGCGTGCAAGAGAGGTGCATCGGCCGCAGCAAGCCCGCCGCCTACGGTGACGATCGTCACGACGCTGTCTTTCACATCGGCCTCCGCTGCCATGGACCGTGAGCGTAGCGGCTCCGTAGAGTTGACCCGTGTCCGCCGTCCCCGCACCTGATTCCGGCCCCGACGCGGGCGCTGTCTGGCATTACGGCGACCCGTTCGGCGAACAACGCAGCGCCGAAACCGCTGCCGTGTGGGTCGATCGGTCCCACCGGGCGGTGCTCACGCTGAGCGGGGCGGACCGCAAGACCTGGCTGCACAGCCTGTGCACCCAGCACGTCGCCGATCTTCCCGACGGCGCCAGCACCGAGAACCTGACCTTGGACGCCAAGGGCCACATCCAGAATCACTGGGTCCAGACCGAGCGCAGCGAGCGGACCTACCTCGACACCGAGCCGTGGCGGGGGGCGCCCCTGGCCGAACACCTGAGCAAGATGGTGTTCTGGGCCGACGTCGCCGTCGAGCCGGCGGATCTTGCGGTGCTGGCGCTGTTGGGCCCCGGCCGGGATGCTCCGGCTGTCCTGGAGGCGTTGGGGCTGGCCGAAGCGCCCGGGCCGACGGCGGTGCCGGTCGGAGATGCCGCAGGTTTCGTTCGGCGAGCGCCCGGCCACGATGCGCTGGAATTGCTGGTGCCGCGCGCTGACAAGGGCGAGTGGCAGCGGCGGCTGACCCGGGCCGGGCTGCGCCCCGCCGGAATATGGGCCTACGAAGCCGACCGGGTGGCGGCGCGGCGCCCGCGGCTGGGGGTGGACACCGATGAGCGCACCATTCCGCACGAGCTGAACTGGATCGGCGGTCCCGGCGTCGGCGCGGTGCACCTGGACAAAGGGTGCTACAGCGGGCAGGAGACCGTCGCTCGGGTGCACAACCTGGGCAAACCGCCCCGGATGCTGGTGCTACTGCACCTGGACGGGTCGGTGGACCGGCCCTCGACCGGAGATCCGGTGACCTCGGGCGGGCGCGCGGTGGGCCGGCTGGGCACAGTGGTGGACCATTTCGAGCTGGGTCCGATCGCGCTGGCGCTGCTCAAGCGTGGACTTCCCGCCGACACACCGCTGCTGACCGGCGCCGACTCCGAGGTCAGTGCGGTGATCGACCCCGAATCGATGCCGCCGCCGGACGTGCGGGGCGCGGGGCGGCTCGCCGTCGACCGGCTACGGGGCCGGCTTTGATCGTGGTCACACCGACGCAGGGCAGGTCGGCAGCTCCGCGATCGGCACGGTAAGCTGTCGGCAGGACAATAAACACATTCAGATCGGAGCCGCCTGCACGTGGGGCCGCTCCGTTATTGCGCGAGGGGGTCCCCCATGGGCCGCGGCCGGGCTAAGGCGAAACAGACCAAGGTTGCTCGGGATCTGAAATACAGCTCACCGTCGACCGATTTCAGTCGGCTTCAGCGTGAGCTGGCCGGGTCTGAGGTCAACGACTCCGACGGTGACGACTCCTGGAACGGCGACGACGACTGGCGCCGCTGAGCGCCACGTGTACCGCCGGTCCTGACCGGACCCAGGGCTGATCGCTAGGGCTGAGCAGACCCGCTGGGACTTAGAACCTCGGGTGTTCCCCGACCAGCTTGGCTCCGTCTCCGGGTTCCGCGTTCTTCCCCGGCTTGGCAACTGTGCCCAGCGTCCAGCAGTCGACGTGGCGGGCAGTCAGAATGGCCAGCGCGCGATCGGTGTCCTCCGGCGCGACGATGGCAACCATGCCGACGCCCAGGTTGAACGTCTTCTCCATCTCCGCGCGACTCACCCGTCCACGTTGGGCGATCATCGCGAACACCGGAGCCGGCGTCCAGGTGCCCCGGTCGACCTCGGCGATCAGTCCGTCGGGGATGACGCGAGCCAGGTTGCCGGCCAAACCGCCGCCGGTCACGTGGCAGAAGGTCCGTACCTGGGTCTCGGCGGCCAGTGCCAGGCAGTCCTTGGCGTAGATGCGCGTCGGTTCGAGCAGTTCCTCACCGAGGGTGCGGCCGAATTCCTCGACGTGGCCGGCCAGGTTCATCCGGTCGATGTCCAGCAGCACCGCCCGCGCCAGGGAGTAGCCGTTGGAGTGCAGGCCCGAGGAGCCCATAGCGATCAGCACATCACCGGGCCGGACCCGGTCGGGGCCCAGCACGTCGTCGGCCTCGACCACGCCGACACCGGTCGCGGAGATGTCGTAGTGATCGGGTTCCATCAGGCCGGGGTGCTCGGCGGTCTCCCCGCCCAGCAGCGCGCACCCGGCCTGCACACATCCCTCGGCGATGCCGGAGACGATCGCGGCGACACGTTCCGGCACGGTGCGGCCGACGGCGATGTAGTCCTGCAGGAACAGCGGCTCGGCGCCGCAGACCACCAGGTCGTCGACGACCATTGCCACCAGGTCGATGCCGACGGTGTCGTGCTTGTCCAGTGCCTGGGCGATCGCCAGCTTGGTGCCCACGCCGTCGGTGGAAGACGCCAACAGCGGCTCACGGTAGTCGTTGCGCAGGGCGAACAGGCCGGCGAAGCCGCCGAGGCCACCCCGCACCTCCGGCCTGGTGGCCTTGGCGGCCAACGGTTTGAACAATTCGACGGCCCGGTCACCGGCGTCGATGTCCACTCCTGCCGATGCGTAGGTAACGCCCTGGGAGCTTGATTCTGCTGAGGTCATCGCGGTAAAGGCTACCGGTCGCCGCCTACGGACGGTATCGCGCTCGACGTTAGGGGTTCAGAGCCGGTTATGGCGTACCTGATTGAACGGCACCCCGCGGTCGGCGGCGTACTCGCGAGGCAGGCCCAGAACACGTTCGGCGATGACGTTGCGAGCCATCTCGTCGCTGCCACCGCCCAGGCCCACGGTCTGCCGTGACAGATACCGCCGGCCGGCCCTGAGCAGGTGCGCCTCGTCGTCGACCACGGCCAACGGACCGGCGACGGCCATGGCCGTGTCGACTTCCAGATAGGTCACATCGGAATGGAACAGCCGGATGATCGAAGCCGCGGCGGGCGGCAGTTCACCGCTGCGCATGCCCCGCCCGGCGTAGTCGATGAGCGCGTCGCGCACCATGCGCCGGGCCAGCACCCGGCCGATCTGGTCCTGGGTCAGCGGGTCGTGCGCGGTTCCGGCCTGGTGCGCCAGGGCCAGGAAGTCGCCGGCGGCCATCTCGGTGCGTTCGGGGCCGCGCCCGCTGGCGAACTCCGAACCCTGCCCCACGGCCCGCCGCTCGTGGTAGAGGAGCCGCGAGGCGACGTCCCAGCCCTTGTTGACCTCGCCGACCACCGTGTCGGGCCCGAGCCGCAGCCCGTCGAAGAATTCTTCGCAGAACTCGTTGGAGCCGTCGACCTGCTCGATGCGGCGCAGCGTGACGCCGGGCGCGTCGATCGGCACCAGGAACATCGTCAGCCCGTCGTGCTTGGGCACCGTGGAATCGGTGCGGGCCAGCAGCAACCCGAAGTCGGCGGCGAACGCACTGGTGCTCCACGTCTTGGCCCCGCTGACCACCCAGTCGTCGCCGTCGCGCTCGGCGCGGGTGATCAGCCCGGCCAGGTCGGATCCGCCGCTGGGCTCCGAGAGCAGCTGCACCAGCACCTCGTCACCGCGCAGGGCGGCACTGATGTGGCGGCGCTTCTGTTCCTCACTGCCGGTGTCGAGCAGGGTGGCGCAGCAGATGGTGAAGGTCGGGACGTTGAGGATCAGCGGCATCTCGTAGCCGGCAGACACGGCATCGAACGCCTTCTGATAGCGCAGGTCCAGGCCGAGGCCGCCGTAGTCGCGGGGAAAGCAGATCCCGGCGAATCCGCCCTCGTACAGCCGTCGCTGCAGTTCGCGGGCGCGCTGCCAGGCGCCGTCGTCGTCGCGTCCATTGCGCGGGGGGTGCTGCGGGTCCAGGCGCGGCATGTTGGCGGCCAGCCAGTCGCGTGCCGATGCGGCGAAGGCGTCGACGGTGATGTCGTTCATGCGGCGGGCTCGGTGCCGCTGGCGGCCGCGAAGATGGCCTGGTGGTGCTCGGCCGGAGTGCCGAGCAGGTTCCGGTACAGGGTGGCCCGGCGCAGATACAGGTGCAGGTCGTGTTCCCAGGTAACGCCGATTCCGCCGTGCAGTTGCACGCACTCCTGAATCAGCCGGCCGGCATGTTCGCCGAGATAGGACTTGGCCGCGCCGGCCCACATGGCGGCCTCGGGATCGCGCGCGGCCACCTTGTCCACCGCACCGGCGGTGATCGCGTGGCAGGCGTGCAGCCACATCGTCATGTCGGCGAGCCGGTGTTTGATCGCCTGGTAGGACGCCAGCGGCCGGCCGAAGCTGTACCGGTCGCGGGCCCACGCGACGGTCATCTCCATGACAGCGTCCAGGATCCCGGCCGTTTCGGCGCACACCAGCGCGATCGCGATCTGGGTCTGGCGGTCAATGAGCGCACCGGTCTGTGCCGCGCTGCCGACTGCCGCGGACGCGTCGATTTCGGTATCGCTGAATTCGATGCGCGCGTACTGCTTCACCAGATCGATGCCGGGCTGCGGCGTCACCTGAACTCCGGCACTGTCGGTGCGGACCAGGAACTGGCGCACCGCGCCGTCGTCGGTGCGCGCGCCGATCAGCACCAGGTCCGCCCGATCTGCGGCCTCCACCCGATCCTTGACCCCGTTGAGCCGGTAGCCGCCGGTAATGCGGGTGGCGGTCAGGTCCGGCTGGTGGGGGCGAAAGCCCCGCCCAGGCTCGTCGGCAGCCCAGGTCGCCACCGTCTCCCCCGCGATCAGCGCCGCGATGTCGCGGGCATGGGCGTCTCGGTTGTCGGCGTCGACGAGACCGGCCAGGACCACGCTCACCGGGTACAGCGGCCCGGGGGCCACGGTGCGCCCGAGCTCAGTGGCGATCGCGGCCAGGTCGCGAAGCCCGCAGCCCGAAACACTGCCGCCGCCCAGCTCCTCGGGTACCAGTAGGCCGGCCCAGCCGAGGTCGGCAGCTTGGCGCCACCACGCCGCGTCATAGGACCCGCCCCGGGCGTGCAGGTCGCGGTAGTCGCGCAGCGCCGCGGTCTTGTCCAGGAATGCCCGCGCTGTGGCGACGAAAAGCTCGCTCTCCGTTGACAGATCACTCATGTCGTCTCCTCCCGAACGCCAAAGCTGTTGGCCACCATGCCGAGCTGTGCGGTCCGTCAGGTCACGGCCCGGTCTGGTCGACTCTCCTCGACGACGCGGACCAGCAGACCACGCAGCGTCTCCTGCTCGTCCGGTGTCAGCACGCCGAACACCCGGTCGTGGGCGGCGAGCGCGTCGGCGACGACCACTGAGGCCACTGCGCGCCCCTGATCGGTGAGGTAGGCCCGCAGGATCCGGCCGTGGTGGGGATCCTGCTTACGCTCCACCAAGCCGCGGCGCTCCAGCGCGCTCAACGCCAATTGCACGCCCTGCGGGGTGATGAGCAGCCGACGGGCCAGTTGGGCGCCGGACAGACCGGGTTCGCCTGCGAGCTGACGCAACAGACCGATCTGGGCGGTGCTCACGCCGTGTTCGCTGATCGCCTCGTTCACCGTCGTCAGCGAGTAGTAAAACGCCTGTTTGAGCAGCCACAGGATGTTGCCGGTCAGATCTGCATCCCGGGCACCTGTCGTGGCGGATCGCACGCGCCGACGCTATCGAGCCAGCAAATTGATGTCAACTAGTTGATAACTGGCGACCAGCGCCGACTATGCGATTGCGGTGCAGTGACTTTGACTAGGGCTTACTCAGCGCGGCGTCGTTGTCGCTCTCGGCTTTGCGCGCGGTGTTGCTCAGCATCTGCTCGACGACGTTCTTGCCCAGGGCACTGTCATCGGGCAGCTCGATCGGGTAGCTGCCGTCGAAACAGGCGCAGCACAGCCGAGATCTGGGCTGCTCGGTAGCCGCGATCATGTCGTCCTGGCTGACGTAGCCGAGGCTGTCGGCGCCGATGGCGCGTCGCACCGCTTCGACCATCTCGGTCTGGTCCTCGACGGCGTTGGCGATCAGCTCGGCCGGCGAGGCGAAGTCGATGCCGTAGAAACACGGCCATTTGACCGGCGGCGAGGCGATCCGCACATGCACCTCGACAGCGCCGGCCTCGCGCAGCATCCGCACCAGGGCGCGCTGGGTGTTGCCCCGCACGATCGAGTCGTCGACGACGATCAGCCGCTTGCCGCGGATGATCTCCCGCAACGGGTTGAGCTTGAGTCGGATGCCGAGCTGACGGATGGTCTGTGACGGCTGGATGAAGGTCCGCCCGACGTAGGCGTTCTTGGTCAGGCCCTGTCCGTAGTCGATACCGGACTCCTGGGCGTAGCCCACCGCGGCGGGGATGCCGGATTCCGGCACGCCGATGACCAGATCGGCCTCCACCGCGTGCTCACGGGCCAGCCGCCGGCCGATCTCCACCCGGGTGGCGTGCACCGACCGGCCGCCGATGGTGCTGTCGGGCCGGGCGAGGTAGACGTATTCGAAGACGCACCCCTTCGGGGTGGGGTTGGCGAACCGGGTGGAGCGCACCCCGTCGGCGTCGATCGCCAGCAGCTCGCCGGGCTCGATATCGCGGACGAACGAAGCGCCGACGATGTCGAGGGCCGCGGTCTCCGAGGCCACCACCCAGCCGCGGTCGAGCCGGCCCAGCGACAGCGGCCGCACGCCCCACGGGTCGCGGGCCGCGTACAGGGTGTTCTCGTCCATGAAGGTCAGGCAGAACGCACCGCGCGCCGTCGGCAGCAGTTCCAGCGCCGCCTGCTCCAGGGAGGTGTCGGCGGCGCCGTGCGCCAGCAGCGCACCCAGGATGTCGGAGTCGGTGGTGGCCACGCCGGGACGGCGGGTGTCGATCAGGCCCAGTTCGCGGGCCCGGCCGGCCAGTTCGGCGGTGTTGACCAGGTTGCCGTTGTGCCCCAGCGCCACCCCGGTGCCGGCGGCGGTGTTGCGGAACACCGGCTGGGCGTTCTCCCAGGTGGTGTCGCCGGTGGTGGAGTAGCGGCAGTGCCCGACCGCCACGTGCCCGGGCATCGCCAACAGCGTCTGCTCCTCGAACACCTGGCTGACCAAGCCCAGGTCTTTGAAGACCAGCACCTGCGAGCCGTCGCCGACTGCGATGCCGGCGGCCTCCTGGCCACGGTGTTGCAGCGCATACAGGCCGTAATAAGTGAGCTTGGCTACTTCTTCGCCGGGAGCCCAAACTCCGAAGACGCCGCACTCTTCACGGGGTGCATTCTCAAGGTCTACTACCTGCTGGTCCGGCACGTTTCAGCTGCTCCAGGGGGACGGGCCACAGTGACGACGTTCAGTCTACGGTCAACATGCGTCAAGTTTCACCAACGGCAACCAATCGGCGATCTCGGCTGCTCGTGCACCCGACAGCCGCAGCTTTCCGGCCGCGGTCGCCGCGCTGGTCTCCAGCAGCCCGGCGGCCAGCAGCAGCCAGCTGCGGGGATCGGTCTCGACCACGTTGGGCGGGGTGCCGCGGGTGTGCCGCGGTCCGGAAATGCACTGCACCGCGACGAACGGCGGGATCCGCACCTCGACGCTGGCACCGGGGGCCAGCTCGGCGAGGGTGCGCGCGGTCAGGCGGACCGCGGCCGCCAGCTCGGTCCGGTCGGGGGCGGGCACGGTCTCATCACGCAACCACGCGGCGAGCGCCAGCACAGCGGCGCGGGTCGTGGCCGGGTCAACGCGCGGACGTGAGCGGGCAGCTGCCATGTCAGTCCGTCGGGTGCGCGGTGAACCACTCCAGCAGCAGGTCGGCGAGCCGGTCCGGCTCGGTGTCGGGAATCCAGTGGGAGACGCCCGCCATGACCTCGAACCGGTAATCCCCGGTGACGTATCGGGCGGTGTTGCGCGCCGCCTTGGGCTTGAGCGCGATGTCGTCGTCGCTCCAGACATACATCGTCGGCACCGAGATCTGCTGGTTGCTGTCGCGCAGATTCGACAGCGGCAGGCCGCGGTACCAGTTGAGCCCGCCGGTCAGCGCGCCCGGCTCCATCAAGGCCTGCGCATCCCGTTCGGCCGCGGCCGAACTCTGCCCGCTTCGCCGCAGAGCCTTAGCGGCCACGGCGCCTTTCCCGCGCGTCAGCAACCACTCCGGCAGCCACGGCAACTGGAAGAACCCCATGTACCACGACGCCAGACCCTGACGGCTGGTGACAAACGACTTCAGGAACGCGGCGGGGTGCGGTACCGACACCGGCGACACCGTGGCGAGCCGCTCGGGCAGTTCGGCCGCCACTCCCCACGCCACCGCCGCACCCCAGTCGTGTCCCACCAGGTGCACGCGTTGCGCGCCACTGGCGTCGATCAGCGCGCCGATGTCGGCGACGAGTTCGGACATGCGATAGTCGCGGCGCCGCGGCGGCCGGGCACCGGGTGAATAGCCGCGCTGGTTGGGCGCCAGGCACCGGTAGCCGGCGGCGGTGAGGCGGTCGATGACGGCGGTCCAGCTGTCGTTCCGCTGCGGGAAGCCGTGCAGCAGCACCACAACGGGCCCGTCGGGCGGCCCAGCGTCACGAACGTCGAAGACCAGGCCGTCACGGGTGTAGCGCTGCATAGGTGAAGCATGCCGCATCAGTGCCGCAACGCGTCCCTGACCCGCTCGGTGTCGGACGGCGTCCAGCCGTCGGGCGGCAGCACCGCCACCCAACCATCCAGGATCGTGTCCGCGTAATTGTGCCCGTGCCCGGCGGGCATCTGCTCACCGTGGAACAGGTCCGCGGTGACCTGCCAGAACGTCACCACCGGATACCAGCGCATCGAGGCGGTGCGGTCCGGGCCGGGCGGCTCGGTCAGCCAGTCCGGCCGCGCGAACAGCAGATCCGGCGACCACCACACCACCGGGTCGGAGGCATGCTGCAAGAACAGCACCCGGGTGCCCTCCCACGGCGGCGCAGCGATCCGGGCGATCTTGGCCGGGACCGTGCCCTGCGAGAACCGCACCGTGCGGCCGTTGTCGTAGCGCGGCAACACGGCGCTACTGCCGGGGTCGCGCCGCACCAGCAGCGCATGCCACAGTGGGCTGGCCTGCGGCGGCCCCACCCACAGCACGGCCTCGTAGCCCATGTCGGTGATGTCGGGCAGCCAGTCGAACGCGGCCTGCCCGGCCATGGACCCCAGGCTCTCCCCGTAGAGCATCAGTTTGGGCCGATGCGCGACGGGCAGGCTTCGCCAGCGCTCGGCGATGGTGCGCACCAGCAGGCGTCCGGAGTCCATCGACTTGCGCTGATCGGCCAGGAACGAAATCCAACTCGGCAGGTAGGAGTACTGCACGCCGACGATCGCGGTGTCGCCGTTGTAGAGCATCTCCAGCGCATCGGCCGCCGCCGGGTTGATCCACCCGGTTCCGGTGGTGGGTACCACCACCAGCACCCGCCGGTCGAAGGCATGGGTGCGATCCAGCTCGTCGAGCAGCAGCTGCATGCGCGCCTGGTCGTCGGCGGCGCTGTGCAGCCCGGCATACACCCGGATGGGTTCGCGGGCGGGCCGTCCGTTGATCCGGGTGAGCTCGGCGGCGTGCACTCCCCCGGCGACGAAGCTGCGGCCTTGGCTGCCCAGGGTGGCCCAGGAGGCCAGCGAATCCGGGCTGCCGGACCGCTCCGGTTGCAGCGGCTGGATCGTCCCCGGAACGGTGGCGCTGTCCTCGGGCTGGAACACCGCGCTGGCACCGGCGAAGAAACCGCGGATCAGCACGCCGTTGATCAACATGGTCAGCACGACGACGACGATCGCGCTGCCGATGAACATGGCCACTTCGTTGTGCAGGTGCCACCGCCGGATCAGCGCCCGTGCCAGCAGCCGACTGGCGTCGATCAACACCCGCACCGTGGCAACCAGCGCCGCGGCGACCCCGATCGCCACCCCGAGGGTGCGCAGGTAGCCCAGTGTCGCCGGGCCTTCGATACCCAGCAGCTCGGAGACCTGGCGCTGCCAGCCCGCGGCCGGGACCAGCATCAGAACGCACGCGGCCGGGGCCGCCACCACCACCGCCGCCTTCAGCGCTAGCAGGACCCGGCGCGGCGGCGGCCACCAGCCGGCACCGCGCAGGACGAACCGATCCACCGTGGCGCCGATCAACACTCCCAGCCCGTAGCCGAAGGCTGCGTTGATGCCGCCGATCAGTCCCTGAAACACCCAGTCGCGCGGCAGCAGCGACGGGGTCAGCGACAAGCAGAAGAACAGCGCACCGAAGGCCACCCCGACGAACTTGAGCCGCAGCAGGCTCCACGCCCACACCAGCAGCGGGTGTCTCGCCGGTGCCTCGGCCGTTCCCATACCGCTGAGGCTTTATCCGAACAGTCCCGGCAGCACCGCTTCGGAGGTGCTGCGCAGTTCGGCCAGCGACACACTGAACTGGCCCTGGACCTCGATCTCCTGCGAGGCCTGGTCCACCACGCCGACGCGGGTGGCAGGCAGGCCGCGCGCCTCGCACATCGACCGCAACCGGCTCTCCTCGGTGCGCGGCACCGCCACCAGCACCCTGCCCGCGGACTCGGAGAACAGGAAGACGAACGGGTCGGCATCTTCGGGAAGCAAGATGCGGCAACCGGTCTCACCGGCGATCGCCGACTCGACCACGGCCTGGATCAGCCCGCCTTCGCTCAAGTCGTGGGCAGCCGAGATCAGGCCGTCGCGCGATGCCGCGTTCAGCACCTCGGCGAGCAGCTGCTCGCGTTCCAGGTCGACCTTCGGCGGCAGTCCGCCCAGGTGATCGCCGGTCACCTGCGCCCAGATGGACCCGTCGAACTCGTCGCGGGTGTCGCCGAGCAGGATCAGCGTCTCACCCGGCTCGACGCCGAACGCCGTGGGAATACGGCGGCTCACGTCGTCGATCACCCCGAGCACCCCCACGACCGGGGTGGGGTGGATCGGGGTGGCGCCGGTCTGGTTGTAGAAACTCACATTGCCGCCGGTCACCGGAATCCCCAGTGCCGCACAGCCATCGGCAAGACCGCGAACGGCCTCGGCGAACTGCCACATCACCCCGGGATCTTCCGGAGAACCGAAGTTCAGGCAGTTGGTGACGGCGATCGGCGTGGCGCCGGTGACGGCCACGTTGCGGTACGCCTCCGCCAGCGCCAGCTGGGCCCCGGTGTAGGGGTCGAGCTTGGTGTAGCGACCGGAGGCGTCGGTGGAGATCGTGATCCCGCGTCCGGACGCCTCGTCGATGCGCAGCATCCCGCCGTCGGCGTGCTCGGCCAGCACGGTGTTGCCGCGCACGTAACGGTCGTACTGTTCGGTGATGAACGCCCGGCTGCACAGGTGCGGGCTGCCCAGCAGCGCAAGCAGAGTCGCGCGCAGCTCCTCCCCGGTGGCCGGCCGCGGCAGCTTGTCCGAGCGGTCGGCGTTGAGCGCATCCTGGGTGTCGGGGCGCGCGACCGGGCGCTGATAGATCGGGCCTTCGTGGGCCACGGTGCGCGGCGGCACGTCGACGACGGTCTCACCGTGCCAGGTGATCTGCAGCCGGTCGCCGTCGGTCACCTCACCGATCACGGTGGCGAGCACGTCCCACTTGGCGCAGACCGCCATGAAGGCGTCCACGTTCTCCGGGGCGACCACGGCGCACATGCGTTCCTGCGACTCGCTGGACAGCACCTCGGCCGGGCTCATGTTCGCCGCGCGCAGCGGCACCTTGTCCAGCTGAATCGCCATGCCGCCGTCGCCGGCGGACGCCAACTCGGAAGTGGCACAAGACAGTCCGGCACCGCCGAGGTCCTGGATGCCGACCACCAGCTTGGCGGCGTAGAGCTCCAGGCAGCACTCGATGAGCACCTTCTCGGTGAACGGGTCGCCGACCTGAACCGACGGAAGTTTCTTGCGGCCGGCACCGCTCTCATCCCCGCCGAAGGTGTCCGATGCCAGCACCGACACCCCACCGATGCCGTCCAGGCCGGTGCGCGCCCCGAACAGGATGATCTTGTTGCCGGCGCCGGAGGCGAACGCCAGGTGCAGGTCCTCTTTCTTCAGCACCCCGACACACAGCGCATTGACCAAGGGGTTGCCCGCGTAGCAGGGGTCGAAGATGGTTTCGCCGCCGATGTTGGGCAGGCCCAGCGAGTTGCCGTAGCCGCCGATGCCGCGCACCACCCCGTCGAGCACCCGGCGGGTGTCCGGGGCGTCGGCGGCACCGAAACGCAGTTGGTCCATCACCGCGACCGGACGCGCACCCATCGCCATGATGTCGCGCACGATGCCCCCCACGCCGGTGGCCGCACCCTGGTAGGGCTCGACGTAGGACGGGTGGTTGTGCGACTCCACCTTGAAGGTGACCGCCCAGCCGTCGCCGATGTCGACGACGCCGGCGTTCTCGCCGATGCCGGCCAGCATGGCCTTGCGCATCTCATCGGTGGTGGTCTCACCGAAGTAGCGCAGGTGCACCTTGGAGGACTTGTAGGAGCAGTGCTCGCTCCACATCACCGAGTACATGGCCAACTCGGCGTCGGTGGGGCGGCGGCCCAGGATGTCACGGATGCGCTGGTACTCGTCGTCCTTGAGACCCAACTCGGCGAACGGTTGCGGGTGCTCGGGCGTTGCGGCGGCGTGTTCGACGGTGTCCAGCGTGGTCGGGGGCGTCACGGGCACAGTCTATGGCACCGATTTCGGCTCAGTTCGGCGCCAGGAATGCCGTCAGAGCCGCCGCGTAGGAGGTCACATCGCGCGCGCCCATCAGTTCCCGCGCCGAATGCATGGCCAGCTGTGGAGCGCCCACGTCGACGGTGGGGATACCGGTGCGTGCGGCGGTCATCGGGCCGATGGTCGATCCGCACGGCAGGTCGGCCCGGTGCTCGTAGCGCTGCAGTGCCACACCTGCCTGATCGCAGGCCAACGCGAAGGTGGCGGCGGTTCGTCCGTCGGTGGCGTAGCGCAGGTTGGGCTGCACTTTGAGCACCGGGCCGGCGTTGACCGCGATCTGATGGCCCGGTTCGTGACGGTCCGGGTAGTTCGGGTGGGTGGCGTGCGCCATGTCCGCCGAGGCCAGCGTGGAGGCGGTCAGCCGCCGCAGGAAGTCCTCGCGGTCGCCGCCGGCGGCCAGCGTGATCCGCTCCAGGACGCCTCGCAGCAGATCGGACTGGGCACCGTGATCCGACGTCGACCCGACCTCCTCGTGGTCGAACAGCACCAGCACCGGCAGGTGGCGGCCCGGCGTGGCGGCGATCAGGGCTTCCAGGCCGGCGTAGCAGCTGGCCTGGTTGTCCAGCCGCGGCGCGCTGACGAAGTCGTGGCCCAGCCCGGTCACCGCCGACGGCGCCAGGTCGTGGGTCATCAGGTCGAAACCGAGCACGTCGCGGGGTTCCACGCCGGCGCGTTCGGCGACATAGCGCAGGAAGTCCGGGGATCGCCCAGTTCCCCAGACCGCGTTGACGTGGCGTTGCGGGTCCAGCTTGACCGCTGCGCGGTCCTCGGCCAGGTGGATGGCCAGTTGCGGCACCCGCAGGATCGGCTCGTCGATGCGGACCAGGTGGTGGCTGATCCCCGAGCTCTCGGAGCCGCTGCGCACCGACAGCCGCCCGCTGATTCCCAGGTCGCGGTCCAGCCAGGAGTTCAGCCAGGCACCGCCGTAGGGCGCCAGGGGCACCAGCTGCCAGCCGGCGACCTCACGGGCGGGATGTTGCTTGACCCGCAGGTTCGGGCTGTCGGTGTGCGCGCCGATGATCCGGAACGGGGTGGCCGGAGTCGTGGCACCGCCGTCCCACGCGATCAGCGAACCCGCTCGGACGGCGAAGTACCGCCCCGGCGCCTGTGGCCATCGGTCGGTCTCGGCGACCTCGGTGTAGCCGGCTGCTCGCAGCCGTTCGGCCACGGTTGCGCAGGCGTGAAACGGCGACGGTGAGGCGTCGATGAACTCGCATAATCCGGTTGCGGTGGCCGCCATGGGGTCAAGTCTTTCGCATCCAGACGCCGATGGGGGCGTTAGGGTCGATAGCGTGCCGTCCGTTCAGCCCGTCACCGCTCCCCTGACCTGTGCGGCCATTTTCCTGGTGGCCACCATCGACGAGGGCGGCGAGCAGCCCGTGCACGACGCGTTGCCGGACTTGGCGGGTTTCGCCCGGGCGATCGGCTTTCGCGACCCGACCAAGCGGCTGTCGGTGGTGACCTCGATCGGCTCGGAGGCGTGGGATCGGCTGTTCGCCGGACCCCGGCCGGCCGAGCTGCATCCGTTCGTCGAGTTGACCGGTCCCCGCCACACCGCCCCGGCCACCCCCGGGGATCTGCTGTTTCACGTCAAGGGCGAGACCTTGGATGTCTGCTTCGAGCTGGCGGGACGGATCGTCAAGTCGATGGCCGGTGCGATCACCGTGGTCGACGAGGTGCACGGCTTCCGGTTCTTCGACAATCGCGACCTGCTCGGTTTCGTCGACGGCACCGAGAACCCCGTCGACGACGACGCGGTGGCGGCCACCGCGATCGGTGACGAGGACCCCGACTTCGCGGGCGGCTCCTATGTGCACATCCAGAAGTACCTGCACGACATGGCCGCCTGGGAGGCGCTGCCGGTCACCGAACAGGAGCGGGTGATCGGCCGCACCAAGGCCGACGACATCGAGTTCGACGACGCGGTGAAACCGGCCAACTCCCACATCGCGCTCAATGTCATCACCGACGAAGACGGCAACGAGCTGGACATCGTGCGCCACAACATGCCGTTCGGCTCGGTGGGCTCCGGCGAGTCCGGCACGTACTACATCGCCTACGCGCGGACGCCTCAAGTCACCGAGCAGATGCTGCGCAACATGTTCTTGGGCGACCCGCCGGGCAACACCGACCGCATCCTGGATTTCTCCACCGCGGTCACCGGCGGGATGTTCTTCACCCCCACCGCCGACTTCCTCGACGATCCGCCGCCACTCCCGGGAGCACCGGCACCCAGTACCCCCGAGCCCGTCGAGACCACCGGCGTTCACGGCTCACTGAACATCGGCAGCCTGAAAGGAACCTCGCAATGAACAACCTGTATCGCGATCTGGCCCCGGTCACCGAAGCGGCCTGGGCCGACATCGAGCAGGAGGCGACCCGCACGTTCAAGCGCCACATCGCCGGGCGCCGGGTGGTCGATGTCAGCGAGCCGGCCGGCCCGACGGCGGCCGCAGTGAGCACCGGTCGGCTGACCGGCATCAGCGCCCCCGGCGACGGTGTTGAGGCGCATCTGCGCGACAGCAAACCGCTGGTGCGCCTGCGGGTTCCGTTCACCCTGTCGCGTGACGAGATCGACGATGTCGAGCGGGGCTCGCAAGATCCCGACTGGGACCCGGTGAAGGCCGCGGCCAAGAAGCTGGCGTTCGCCGAGGACCGGATCATCTTCGGGGGCTACCCGGGCGCCGCGGTGGAGGGCATCCGCAGCGCGAGCTCGAACCCGGAGCTGACGCTGCCGGAGGACCCGCGCGGCATCCCCGACGTGATCAGCCAGGCACTGTCGGCGCTGCGACTGGCTGGGGTGGACGGCCCGTACTCGGTGCTGTTGTCCGCTGACACCTACACCAAGGTCGCCGAGACCTCCGATCACGGCTACCCGATCCTGGAGCACCTGCGCCGGCTGGTCACCGGCGACATCATCTGGGCACCGGCGATCGACGGCGCGTTTGTGCTGACCACTCGGGGCGGCGATTTCGATCTGCGGCTGGGCACCGACGTGTCGATCGGCTACCTGTCGCATGATGCCGAGGAAGTGCAGCTCTACCTGCAGGAGACATGCACGTTCCTGTGCTACACCGCCGAGGCCGCGGTCGCGCTGACCTGCTAGCCCGGGGTGC
Source organism: Mycobacterium sp. UM_Kg27 (assembly GCF_000972905.1). Classification (NCBI taxonomy): domain Bacteria; kingdom Bacillati; phylum Actinomycetota; class Actinomycetes; order Mycobacteriales; family Mycobacteriaceae; genus Mycobacterium; species Mycobacterium sp. UM_Kg27. The sequence goes on along the minus strand of NZ_JRMM01000045.1, from coordinate 2,474 downwards.
CGGTCGGCCCGGTGCCGCCTGTACTGCCGGTCGGGCTTCCGGACCCACCGGCGCCGCCACCGCCACCGGCGCCGCCGACCGCACCCGAGCCGTCGTGAGTGCCGTGGCCGCCGCTGGCGCCACCGGAACCACCGGCGCCCCCGGCACCGCCGGTGGGGCCGTCACCGCCCGGCCCCGTCGTCGCGCCGGTGCCGCCCGCACCACCGTTGCCGCTCTGGCCGCCGACGCCACCGGCACCTCCGTCACCACCGTTGCCCCATTGGGTCACGTTGTCGTTGTATCCCTTGCCGCCGGCGCCGCCGTGGCCACCGGTCCCGCCGACGCCACCGTCACCGCCGGCACCGCCGACGTTGTTCCCGGAGGATCCACCACTGCCGCCCGCGCCTGCCGCGCCGCCTGCGCCACCGACGCCACCCGTGGAGCCGGCGTTGTCGTTGATGAACGGGCTGCCGTTCGCGCCGGTTTGTCCTGCCCCGCCTGTGCCGCCATCGCCGCCGGTGCCACCGTTGCCGCCGGCACCGTCGAGGCCGTGAGCCGCGGTACCGCCGGCACCACCGGCGCCGCCCGAGCCGCCGGCGCCCGCGGCCCCGCCGAACCCGCCACCGCCGCTGATGCCGGCCGCGTTGTTGGAGCCGAAAGCCGGCAGGCCGCCGACTCCGCCTGACCCACCGGTACCGCCGGCACCGCCGGTGCCGCCGGCACCGCCGTTACCCGAGGAGGTACCGCCGGCGCCACCGATTCCGCCACTGCCCCCGGCACCGGCGCTGGTGCCGTTCAAACCGGTGGCACCGAGGTACGGCCCGATCGTGCCGTCGCCACCGTCGCCGCCTGTGCCACCAGCACCTCCCGCGCCGCCGTTGCCTGTCACACCGCCCGGTCCACCGGCGCCGCCGTCACCGCCCCTGCCGGCGGTGTCCAGGATGGTGATGGAGTCGAAACCGTCTCCGCCCTTGCCGCCGACGCCGCCGGTGCCGCCCGTCCCGGCAGTGGCCTGGTTGCCGCCCGCACCGTCGAAGCCGCCGGCACCGGCCGTGCCCGCATTGCCTCCCGCACCGCCCTTGCCGCCGTCGGCCTGGATTGAACTGATGCCGTTGGAACCGTTGCCGCCGTCACCGCCCGTGCCCGCCGCGCCGCCGTTGCCACCGGCCCCGACCGTGCCGTGCGCAGCCGCACCACCGTTGCCGCCCGCGCCTCCGGTGCCGCCGTGCCCGCCGTCGCCACCGCCACCCACCGCGCCGCCGCCCAGAACACCCGAACCGCCCGAACCACCATTGCCGGCAGCGCCGCCCACACCACCCTTGCCGCCGTTACCGACGTTGACGCCTCCGGCACCGCCGACACCCCCAGCACCACCGTTGCCGCCGTTGGGGCCGTTCTCACCCAGGGCCGCAAGACCATTCGCACCATTGCCACCGGCACCACCGGCACCGCCCGCGCCACCGTTGCCGTCAGTGCCGCCCGTGCCGCCCGCACCGCCGGCCCCACCATTGCCCGCAGTGCCGATCGCGGTGAGGGTGTTGAAGCCGTCGCCACCCGTACCGCCGTTGCCGCCGTGCGCAGTCGCGGAACCACTGGCCGCCTGGTTGGCCCCGTTGCCGTCGAAGCCGCCGACACCCGCGGTACCGGCGTTGCCTCCGGCGCCACCCGCGCCACCATCGGCGATCAACGACGAACTGCCGTTGGAGCCACTACCGCCGTCGCCGCCGGAACCGGCCGCACCACCCGTGCCGCCCGCACCCACCGTGCCGTGCGCCGCCGCGCCACCGTTTCCGCCGATACCACCGGTGCCGCCCGCACCGCCATCGCCGCCACCGCCCAGCGCACCGCCACCGAGCACACCCGAACCACCGGAACCACCGGAACCGGCATCGCCGCCGACACCACCGGCACCGCCGTTTCCGGCGTTGGTGCCACCGGCCCCGCCGACACCACCGGCACCGCCGTTGCCGCCCCTGGGGCCGTTCTCACCCAGGGCCGCAAGTCCGTTCGCGCCGTTGCCGCCGTGACCACCGGCCCCGCCCGCGCCACCGTTGCCGTCAACGCCGCCGGTGCCACCGGCACCGCCGGCCCCACCATTGCCCGCAGTGCCGATCGCGGTGAGGGTGTTGAAGCCGTCGCCACCCGTACCGCCGTGCCCACCGGTACCGACCGCACCGGCGGCGGCCTGGCCGCCGCCGGCGCCGTTGAGGCCGCCGGCGCCGACACCGCCGGCGTTACCGCCCGCACCGCCCGTGCCTCCGTCGGGGATCAGCGAAGAACTGCCGTTGGAGCCGTCGCCGCCGACGCCACCGTCACCGGCGTTGCCGCCCACGCCGCCGGCGCCCATCGCGCCGAGAATCGCGGCGCCGCCCTTGCCGCCGGTTCCACCGACGCCGCCGTTGCCGCCGTCACCGCCACCGCCGAGGGCGCCGCCGCCCAGCACACCCGAGCCGCCGTTGCCTCCGGCGCCGCCCGCGCCACCGGCGCTGTCTCTT
>NZ_JRMM01000044.1:0-28522 GCF_000972905.1 Mycobacterium sp. UM_Kg27 | reverse complement strand
GAGATGTGTATAAGAGACAGGAGCCCGCATGACCGCGCCCGAGGCCGAAACCTTCGCGCCCAACATCCGGCCTGACTGCACCGACGAACTCAAGGCTGCGCTGAGCCGGCGGATCATGGTGATCGACGGTGCGATGGGCACGGCCATTCAGCGGGACCGCCCGGACGAGGCCGGTTATCGCGGCGACCGCTTCACCGAGTGGCCTACCGCGCTGCAAGGCAACAACGACCTGCTCACCCTGACGCAACCGCAGATCATCGAGGGCATCCACCGCGAGTACCTGGAGGCGGGCGCCGACATCCTGGAGACCAACACGTTCAACGCGAACGCGGTCTCGCTGGCGGACTACGACATGGCGGACTTCAGCTATGAGCTGAACTACGCCGGCGCCGCGCTGGCCCGCAAGGCGGCCGACGAGTTCAGCACTGCGGAGAAGCCCCGCTACGTGGCCGGCACGCTCGGGCCGACGACGCGGACGGCGTCGATCTCACCAGACGTCAACGACCCCGGCGCCCGCAACATCTCCTACGACCAGCTGGTCGCCGCCTACCTCGAAGCCGCCAACGGCCTGGTCGACGGCGGCGCGGACATCCTGCTCATCGAGACGATCTTCGACTCGCTGAACTCCAAGGCCGCGGTGTTCGCCGTCGAGACGCTGTTCGAGGAGCGCGGTCGCCGCTGGCCGGTCATCATCTCCGGCACCATCACCGATGCCTCCGGGCGCACGTTGTCGGGCCAGGTCACCGAGGCGTTCTGGAATTCGATCCGGCACGCGAAGCCGATCGCGGTGGGCCTCAACTGCGCGTTGGGTGCCCCGGAGATGCGGCCCTACATCGCCGAGATGTCACGCATCGCGGACACCTACATCTCCTGCTACCCGAACGCCGGCCTGCCCAACGCATTTGGCGAGTACGACGAGTCGCCGGAGGCTCAGGCCTCCTACATCGCGGACTTCGCCGACGCCGGACTGGTCAACCTGGTCGGCGGTTGCTGCGGCACAGCGCCGGCGCACATCGCCGAGATCGCCAAGGTCGTCGAGGGCAAGCCGCCGCGTGAGCTGCCGGAGATCCCGATCGCCACCCGGCTGGCGGGCCTCGAACCGCTCAACATCACCGACGACTCGCTGTTCGTCAACATCGGTGAACGCACCAACATCACCGGCTCCGCCCGGTTCCGCAACCTGATCAAGGCCGAGGACTACGACACCGCGCTGTCGGTCGCGCTGCAGCAGGTCGAGGTCGGTGCGCAGGTCATCGACATCAACATGGACGAAGGCATGATCGACGGCGTCGCCGCGATGGACCGGTTCACCAAACTGATCGCGTCCGAGCCGGACATCAGTCGGGTGCCGGTGATGATCGACTCCTCCAAGTGGGAGGTCATCGAGGCGGGCCTGAAGAACGTGCAGGGCAAGCCGATCGTCAACTCGATCTCCATGAAGGAGGGCGAGGAGAAGTTCATCCGCGAGGCCCGGCTGTGCCGCAAATTCGGTGCCGCCGTGGTGGTGATGGCCTTCGACGAGCAGGGGCAGGCCGACAACCTGGAGCGCCGCAAGGAGATCTGCGGACGCGCGTACCGGATCCTGACCGAACAGGTCGGCTTCCCGGCCGAGGACATCATCTTCGACCCGAACTGCTTCGCGCTGGCCACCGGTATCGAGGAGCACGCGACCTACGGGATCGACTTCATCGAGGCCTGCGCCTGGATCACGGAGAACCTTCCCGGGGTGCATATCTCCGGCGGCATCTCGAACGTGTCGTTCTCGTTCCGGGGCAACAACCCGGTCCGCGAAGCGATCCACGCGGTGTTCCTGTTCCACGCCATCAAGGCCGGTCTGGACATGGGCATCGTCAACGCCGGCGCCCTGGTGCCTTATGACTCGATCGACGCCGAGTTGCGGGAACGGATCGAGGATGTCGTGCTGAACCGGCGTCCCGATGCCGCCGAGCGGCTGTTGGAGATCGCCGAACGGTTCAACTCCGCGGAGAAGGCGGAAGATCCCGCGGCGGCCGAATGGCGATCCTTGCCGGTGCGCGAGCGGATCACGCACGCCCTGGTCAAGGGCATCGACGCCGACGTCGAGACCGACACCGAGGAGCTGCGGGCCGAGATCGCCGCCGGGGGCGGTCGCCCCATCGAGGTGATCGAGGGCCCGCTGATGGACGGCATGAACGTGGTCGGTGACCTTTTCGGCGCGGGCAAGATGTTCCTGCCCCAGGTGGTGAAGTCGGCCCGGGTGATGAAGAAGGCCGTGGCCTACCTGCTGCCGTACATCGAGGCGGAGAAGCAGCCCGGTGAAGCCGAGCACACCAACGGCACCATCGTGATGGCGACGGTGAAGGGCGACGTCCACGACATCGGCAAGAACATCGTCGGGGTGGTGCTGCAGTGCAACAACTACACCGTGGTCGACCTCGGTGTGATGGTGCCCGCCGAGAAGATCCTGGCTGCGGCCAAGGAATACAACGCCGACATCGTCGGCCTCTCCGGCCTGATCACCCCGTCGCTGGAGGAGATGGCCGGCTTCGCCGCCGAGATGGAGCGCGAAGGCCTCGAGATCCCCCTGCTGATCGGCGGCGCGACCACCTCGCGTGCCCACACCGCCGTGAAGATTGCGCCGCGCCGCAGCGGTCCGGTGGTCTGGGTCAAGGATGCCTCGCGTTCCGTTCCGGTCGCGGCCGCGCTGCTCGACGACAAGCAGCGGCCGGCGCTGCTGGAGTCGACCGCGGCCGACTACGCGTCCCTGCGGGAACGCCACGCGCAGAAGAACGAGCGGCCCATGGTGCCGCTGGAGAAGGCCCGTGCGAACCGCACGCCGATCGAGTGGGACGGATACACACCGCCGGTGCCGGTTCAGGGTCTCGGCGTGCGGGAGCTTCTGGACTACGACCTCGCTGAGTTGCGCGAGTTCATCGACTGGCAGCCGTTTTTCAACGCCTGGGAGATGAAGGGGCGCTTCCCCGACATCCTCAACAATCCGGCTTCGGGCGAGGCTGCCCGCAAGCTGTACAACGACGCCCAGCAGATGCTCGACACCCTGATCGCGGAGAAGTGGCTGACGGCCAACGCGGTGATCGGCTTTTTCCCGGCGAACGCGGTCGGTGACGACGTCGAGGTCTACACCGACGACACCCGTACCGAGGTGCTGACCACGTTTCACAACCTGCGCCAGCAGGGTGAGCACCGGGCCGGCATCCCGAACCGGAGCCTCGGCGACTACATCGCCCCCAAAGAAACGGGCCTGGCGGACTACATCGGCGCCTTCGCCGTCACCGCGGGACTCGGCAGCGGCGAGAAGATCGCGGAGTTCAAGGCAGATCTCGACGACTACAGCGCGATCCTGCTGGAGTCGGTCGCCGACCGGCTGGCGGAGGCTTTCGCGGAACGGATGCACCAGCGGGTTCGCAAGGAGTTCTGGGGATTCCAGCCGGATGAGCAGTTGGACAACGAGGCACTGATCGCCGAGAAGTACCAGGGCATCCGCCCTGCCCCGGGCTACCCGGCCTGCCCGGAGCACACCGAGAAGGCGACGATCTGGAAGCTGATGGACGTCCACGAGCGGACCCGCATCGAGCTGACCGAGTCGATGGCGATGTGGCCCGGTGCCGCCGTCAGCGGCTTGTACTTCTCGCACCCGCAGTCGCAGTACTTCGTGATCGGCCGGCTGGCCCAGGACCAGGTCGCCGACTATGCGAAGCGCAAGGGCTGGACCTTGGTCGAAGCCGAGCGCTGGCTGGCCGCCAACCTCGGCTACAACCCGGAGGACTGAGCCCTGGTGCTGCGCGCGGTGCTGTGCGACATGGACGGCACCCTGGTCGATTCCGAGAAGTTGTGGGACGTGGCGATGGACGCGCTCTACGACCGCCTGGGCGGGGTGCTGACCCCGGAAGTCCGGGCGTCCACGGTCGGCGGGTGTGCCGAGGACACCATGCGGATCGTGTACCACGACCTAGGGTTACCGCTCGATCCGGCGGCCATGGCGGCCTCGGCGCGCTGGTTGCACGACTTCACCGGTGAGCTGTTCGATGCGGGCCTGCCCTGGTGCGACGGCGCCCGGGAGCTGCTCGACGAGCTGGCCGGCGCGGGGATGCCGACCGCCCTGGTGACCAACACCCCGCGGATGCTGGCCGAGCGGGCGCTGGGCAGCATCGGCCGGCATTACTTCGCGGCGGTGGTCTGTGGTGACGAGGTGCCCGCGGGCAAACCGGCCCCGGATCCCTACCTGCGTGCCGCCGAGCTGCTGGACACCGATCCGCGCTGGTGTCTGGCGGTGGAGGACTCGCCGACGGGTGCCGCCGCGGCCGAGGCGGCCGGATGCGCGGTGCTGGTGGTGCCCAATGCGCTGCCGGTGCCGGCCGGCGCCCGGCGCCACCAGGTGCGGTCCCTGACCGGGCTCGGGCTGAGCGACCTGCACGAAATCTGCGCCCAGCTGGCCGACTCGCAAGCGGTTGCCGCCGGAAACCGGCGTGACCCGTCCTGATGCCGCATGAAACAATCCCTGCTCGTGAAGACCTTCGAGGAACTGTTCGCCGAGCTCGGTGAGCGTGCCGCGACCCGGCCGGCCGGCAGCGGCACCGTGGCGGCGCTGGACGCCGGTGTACACACGATCGGCAAGAAGATCCTGGAGGAGGCCGGCGAGGTGTGGCTGGCCGCCGAACACCAGTCCGATGAAGACCTGGCCGAGGAGATCAGCCAGCTGCTGTATTGGACCCAGGTGCTGATGATCTCGCGCGGGCTGACGCTGTCCGACGTCTACGGGAAGCTGTGAGCATGTTGCGTGTTGCGGTGCCCAACAAGGGGGCGCTCAGTGAGGCTGCCGCGGCAATGCTGTCGGAGGCCGGCTACCGCAGCCGCGCCGACGCCAAGGATCTGACCGTCATCGATCCGGCCAACAAGGTCGAGTTCTTCTTCCTGCGGCCCAAGGACATCGCCATCTACGTCGGGTCCGGTGAACTCGACTTCGGGATCACCGGACGGGACCTGGCGGCCGAGTCGGGGGCGCCGGTGGCCGAGCGGTTGGCCCTGGGTTTCGGCTACTCGCGATTCCGTTACGCCGCTCCGGCCGGACGGGACTGGGTTGCGGCGGACCTGGCCGGCCAGCGCATCGCCACCGCCTACCCGAACCTGGTCCGCAAGGACCTGGCGGCCAGGGGCATCGAGGCCACCGTCATCCGGCTCGACGGAGCGGTGGAGATCTCCATCCAACTCGGGGTGGCGGACGCGATCGCCGACGTGGTGGGCTCCGGGCGCACCCTTCGCCAGCACGGTCTGGTGGCCTTCGGGGAGTCGCTGTGCGATTCCGAAGCGGTGTTGATCGAAGGCGCACAGGCCAACGGCCGCAGTGCCGAGACTGCTGCCGCCCGCGACCAACTGGCCGCCCGGGTGCAGGGCGTGGTGTTCGGTCAGCAGTACCTGATGCTCGACTACGACTGTCCGCGTGCGGTGCTCGAACAGGCCGTCGCGATCACCCCGGGCCTGGAGTCGCCGACGATCGCTCCGCTGGCCGACCCCGACTGGGCCGCGGTACGCGCTCTGGTGCCGCGGCGCGAGGTCAACGCGATCATGGACCAGTTGGCCGCGATCGGTGCGAAGGCCATCCTCGCCTCGGACATCAGATTCTGCCGATTTTGAGCAGTCCCGGTAGCTGAGCCTTTGCCGTGTTAGCGTCCGGTGATCGACTCGACTGGCCCGGGAGGTAATGGTGACGCATTTCATCGTGCTGGTGCTCGCGCTTTTCATCGGTGCCGTTGCCGGACTGCGCGCGTTTACCGCGCCGGCAGTCATGGCTTGGGCGGCCGCCCTGCAGTGGATCAACCTGAACGGGACGTGGGTCGAGTGGCTGAGCCATCCGGTGACCGTCACCGTTTTGACTTTGCTGGCGGTCGGTGAACTCGTCACCGACCAACTGCCCAGTACACCGGCGCGTACCGTGCCGATGCAGTTCGGCGCGCGGATCGTGCTGGGCGGGTTCGCCGGTGCGGTGCTCGGCACGGCCTGGAACTACACCTGGACGGCGCTCGGCGCGGGCATCATCGGTGCGGTGATCGGCACCCTGGTCGGTTTCCGGGTACGCCAGCGCCTGGTCGCCGCCAACGGCGGCCGCGATCTGCCGATCGCGCTGGCGGAGGACGCCATTGCGGTGCTGGGCGGTTTCGCGATCGCCGCGCTGACCGCGGTGGTCTGAGCCCTTTCAGCGTCGCTGCACCAGCAACGCCTGCGCAGACGTGCCGATGAATCCGTCGGCGTCGAACAACTCGGCGGTGGTGACGCCCACCCCGTCGGGGCCGATCGAGGCACGGGCGCGCAGTCCGAAATCCGCTCCGGTCGGCAGCCGGTGCAGGTGCACGACGGTGTCGGTGTTCATGAACATGTACTCGTCGACATCCAGGGCGGCACCGACACCGTTCGCGGAGTCGACCACCATCGCCAGCCGCTGCAGGGCGGTGGTCGGCTCGCTGTCCACCAGGTGGACCTGCGGACTCAGCCAGGCCACCGCGGAGCCGTCGGGCGCATCCGGCTGGACTCGCCAGCGCACCGACTGGGCGTAACCGCTGGCCTGGGCGAACCACTCCGGCGGCGGCAGCGACGGCCCGCTGACCAGTGGCGCATACCGGTCGCAGGACACCGCGGTGGTGTCGGAGGTGGCCAGTGTCCAGGCGCTCAGCCGCGCCACCGGCCGGTCGTCGTCGCGGGTGAACATCTGCGCTTCCAGCAGCGCGATCCGCCGGCCGGGCCGCTGCGTCCGGGCCGAAACCCGCACCGGGGCCACCGGTATCGCCCCCAGGATGTCCAGGCTCAGTCGGGCGATCCGCTGATCCGATCCGTCGAGCAGTCGCTCGATCTCGCGGGTGAGCAGCGCCAGCGGTGGAGACCCGTGCTGTAGCCGGCCCCAGTTGCTGCGGGTCAGGTCGGTGGATTCATAGACCACGTGGTCGGTGCTGCCGGACCCGGCCGCGCGCCGGTAATAGCTGCCGGTCATGCCGCACTGTCGGCCGGCCAGCCGGGGTAGGGCGGCGGGGTTCCCCCGAATGCCGGGCACAGCGCGCGGTGCGCGCACCAGTCACACAGTCGTGACGGCTGCGGGCGGAAATCGCCTGTGGCCCCGGCAGTTTGGATGGCCTGCCAGATGGCGATCAGAGTTTTCTCGAAACGCAGCAACTCGTCGTGATCGGGGGAGTAGTCCAGCAGCTGCCGGTCGGCCAGATAGATCAGCCGCAACCGTGCGGGCATCACGCCGCGGGACCGCAGCAGGGCCACCGCGTAGAACTTCATCTGGAACAGCGCCTTCGACTCGGCGGCCTCGGACAGCCGCCCGCTAGCCGACGGCGCGCGGCCGGTCTTGTAGTCGACCACCCGCAGCTCTCCGGTCGCCGAGACATCGATGCGGTCGACGAAGCCGCGCAACAGGGTGCCGTCGGCCAGCTCGACCTCGATTCGCTGCTCACAGCTCTGCGGGTCGAATCGGCGGGGATCCTCCAGCCGGTAGTAGCCGGCCAGCAGCCTGCGTGCCTCGGCGATGAGCTGCTCGGCGTCCAGCCCCGAGCCCACCTCCGGGGAGGTGCTGATCAGCTGCTCCCAGGCCGGTGTCACCAGCTCCCGGGCAGTCTCGGGATCGCGCTGAGCTGCCGGCAGCGCGTAGAGCCGCTCCAGGGCGCCGTGGACCACCGAACCACGCAGTTGCGCAGCCGACGGCGGCTCCGGGAGCCGGTCAATGGCCCGGAATCGGTACAGCAACGGGCACTGTTTGAAGTCGGCCGCCCGCGACGGGGATAACGCAGGCTTGCTCATACTTGCGAACCCTACGGGCATGCACCGACAACGCCGCTCGCACACGCTGCGTAGGGTGGACGGCTGTGTCCGAATCCGGGATTTTTCAGGCGGGCGATCGGGCCCAGTTCACCGACGCCAAGGGGCGTCGCTACACCACGGTGCTGGTCCCCGGCGGTGACTTCCACACCCACCGCGGGGCCATCCCACACGACGAGGTGATCGGGCTGCCCGACGGCAGCGTGGTCAAGTCGGCCAACGGCGACCCTTTCCTGGTGCTGCGCCCACTGCTGGTCGACTACGTGATGTCGATGCCGCGCGGAGCCCAGGTCATCTATCCCAAGGACTCCGCGCAGATCATCCACGAGGGCGACATCTTCCCCGGGGCGCGGGTGCTCGAGGCCGGCGCCGGATCGGGGGCCCTGACGCTGTCACTGCTGCGAGCGGTCGGGCCCGAGGGCAAGGTGATCTCCTACGAGCTGCGTGACGATCACGCCGTGCATGCCCGCGCCAACGTCGAGACCTTCCTCGGGCGTCAGCCCGACAACTGGCAGCTGGTGATGGGCGATGTGGCCGACTGCGACCTGCCCGACGGCTCGATCGATCGGGTGGTGCTGGACATGCTGGCGCCGTGGGAGGTGCTGGGCGCCGTGTCGCGAGTACTGGTTCCCGGTGGGGTGCTGGTGATCTACGTCGCCACGGTCACTCAGTTGTCCCAGGTGAACGAGGCGCTGCGCGAGCAGCAGTGCTGGACCGAGCCGCGGTCCTGGGAGACCATGCAGCGCGGCTGGAACGTCGTCGGCTTGGCGGTGCGGCCCCAGCACGCGATGCGTGGCCACACCGCGTTCCTGGTCTGCGCTCGCCGGCTGGCGCCGGACACCGTCACCCCCACCCGGCTGGGGCGCAAACGGGGTCGGCCGTAGCGGCTCAGGACGTCGTCGTCAGCAGCGAGGCCACCACATCGGTCTCGGTGCGGGTTTGCAGGGCGCGCACCAGTGCCGGCTGTGACCGGACAAGATGTCCGACAAAGGCGTAGGCGTCGTCGGTGTCGAGCAGATAGGCCGCGGCGCGGATCAGCTTGCCGGTCTCCTGAAGCTGCTGGTGTCCGGTCAGGCCGGCGTACGCCGGTAGTCCGGTGTTGAGCACCGTCGGGTCGTACTTGATCGGGTCGCCCGGGCCCGGTCGTCCCATCGGCTGGTACTGGACCTTGTATTTGTCCAGCATCGCCTTGTAGCAGCGGCTCAGCGCGGCAAGGTAATTCGCGTCGGCGACTAGGTCGGCTCCGACGAAGCCGACGACGATGCTGGGAGCGGCGATCACGTTCGTCGCCACGTTCCCCGCGATCGAGGCATCGGTCACGGTGCAGCTGACCGCTAGATCGAAGTTGCCGCCGGGATCGTTCACCGTCAGATCCAGCACGGTGTCGCTCGCGGTGTAGTCCACTCGCACCCGCCGCACCGACGTCACCGGATTCTCGCCGGTGTAGCCGTCCACCGGGAGCGTCACTTGCACAGTGCCCGAACCGGATACGGCGATTCCCCGAATGCTCCAGCTTGCGCGCGGGGTGCGATACCGAGTCCACACCAGCCGGATCCGAGCGGTCTCGGACACCGAGTACAACACGTACTCGTAGTGGTTGTCGGCGATGCAGCACGCCGGGATGGTCGCGCAGGCACGGCGGACGGCGGGGTCGGTCGTCAGGGTTCCTCGCGACACCTCGCGCCGGCCGGTCTCGGTCACCTTGGCCTCGAGTTGCGCGCCGTAGTCGTCGTCGATCGGGATGATGGTGGCCCCGTGCCGGATCGACCAACGACTGCACTCGCACATCGTTGACCCAGGCGCGCTGCCGTACCGTTCGGCCGCTGACTGTCGAATCGCTCCAGTCGCAGATCTCGCAGTTGCCGTCCAGCGGTTCCCGTCGCCAGCCGTCCGCCTCGGGGTCGGTCAGGATCTCCACCAGCTCGTGGCCCAGAGTCGACATCGTCAGCTCGATATCCTCGGTCGCCGGGTCGAAGTAGCGCACCCAGCCCGCCCAGTAGCGATCGGTGTCGAACGGGAAATCGAACGTGTAGTCCGTCGAATGCGCGCCCGCGACGGCGCCGCCGGCCACCGTAAAGCCCTGGGGCATCAGGACAATGAAGGCGATTCGCGGGCCGTCGTCGGGATCGGGGAACACGCCGTCGTCGATGCTGTCCTCGATCAGCCCCAGTACCCGGCGCATTGTCGTGGTGGAATCCACGGCACCCAGCGGCGGAGCGGGGGAGAGCACGGTGACCGAGCCTCGCCAGGTCGGGGCGCCGGCGATGTAGTACTGCGCCAGCTCACTGAAATAGCGGCTCGCCAAGAGGGCCTGCGTGGGGGACTCGATCAGACCGCGCTGAGCCGAACCCGCGCCGTTCCACCAGGCACCCCAGAACACCAGCTGTACCGGCGTCTGTGCGCCGCCGAGTACGCCGTGGTGATAGGCCACCGCCGACCCGTCGTGGGAGTTGTCGGCGAAGACCAGCGCTGGCACCTTCGGGCGTGACCACGCCCCGCTACACGAGTGATCGTCACGCTGATACGTGATGATCGGTATGGAATCCGGTGTCTCGTCAACGACGCTGACGATCAGCCGTTGCTCGATGGGCATTCTCGGAGTATGCGCCGGTTGTGAGCGGTTTATCGCGGGTTCGCCGCGCCGGTTTCGACTGGTTTTTGCGGCCCCTGCCGGTGTCGCTGTGGGGTGAGACTCAGGGTGTCGGCGGCGCCGCCGGCTCTGTTTTGCCGGTCCGGGCGTTGCCGAACGCCAGCAGGGTCTTGGCGGTGTCCTGCGACAGCTGCCAGTCGCCGTGCTGGGGAGTGAACTCCATCGGGAAGAAGAACGTGCCGGTGGCGGGATCGGCCGTGGTCACCGTGACGTCCGCGGTCACGTTGCCCGGGTTGCGGTCGGACCAGCCGAGAGCGGCGGCGTCGAGGCTCAGCGGCAGATAGCCGCCGTCTTTGAGGGCGGTGGCGAACTTGTCGATGGTCGCGGCGTCGGCGGGTTTGGCGCCCTCGACCAGTGCCAGCTTGTCCGCGCCGGGCACCTCGGGGTCCGACAGCCGGTACAGCACATCGGTCAGCGCCTCGGGAGCCGGCAGGGCCGCCGACGGAACCGGGCCGGGAACCGCCGTCGTCGAGGTCACCGGGATCTCGGCCACCGGCTCCGCCGGCGGGTGGCCGCCACAGCCCGACAGCAGCACCGTTGCCGCCGCGAGCGCGGCGGCAACGGTGCTGCGATGCCGGTACATCAGATCTGCGATCAGTTCGACGTCAGCTGCGACAGCGACATCAGCGAGGCCCGGGAGAGCTTCCAGCCACCCTGGTCGACGAATGTGAGATTCACCGTGTGCGGCTCCAGCTTGGGGCTGGACGCGGTGACGTCGGCGCTGGCCGATCCGGGGCCGGCCGGTACCACGTTGGCCACGCTGATCGACAGCGGAAGGGCACCCTTCTTGAGCGCCTTCTGCAGCCGGTGGTCGATGGCACCGGTCTCGACCGGGCCCAGGCCGCCCTCCACGAGGTCGGACTTGCCGGCGGCGGGAACACTGGGGTCGGCCAGCGTGTTGAGCACGCTGGCCAGCTGCTCCGGGGCTGGTACGGCGGCGGCCGGGTCCAGCGGCAGCGGGGCGAAGAACACCGTCGTCGGCGCCTCGGCGGCAGCAGGCGCCGGTGTTGCCAGGTAGCTCACAGCTGTGGCGGCCGCGCCGGCGGCCGCAATCGCCGCCACCCGCGTGGCGAGGGATTTCACGTTCATTCGGATCCTTTCTGGGCCGTTTTGATCACCCGATTTGAGAGCGAGGCTAGCAGCGGAGCCGGTGTGTCGGATTGCCACAGAGCACGCGAATGCACAATGGCCGGTAGCGTTGAGGTATCCGTCGCTTCAACTTCCAGTTCGGGAAAGGAGCGCACCATGAGCAACATGGAAGAGTCGCCGCGTCCTGAGGCTTTCGACGCGTCTGGGGGGCCGGGCACGCCCGGTGATGACTTCGCCGAGTTGGAAGAACTGCGCCGCGAAGCCGCGGTGCTGCGCGCACAGCTCGAGAACACCCCGCAGGACACCGCCCGCGTGGGCCGTGACGTGCGTCAGCTCGAAGCGCACATTGACTCGCTGACCGCGCGCAACTCCAAGCTGATGGACACCCTCAAGGAGGCGCGTCAGCAGTTGCTGGCCCTGCGAGAGGAGGTCGATCGACTCGGTCAGCCGCCCAGCGGTTACGGGGTGCTGCTGGGCAGTCACGAAGACGACACCGTCGACGTGTTCACCTCGGGTCGCCGGATGCGGCTCAACATCTCGCCCAACATCGACGTAGCAACCCTCAAGAAGGGCCAGACGGTCCGGCTCAACGAGGCGCTGACGGTCGTCGAGGCCGGCAAGTTCGAGTCGGTCGGCGAAATATCCACGTTGCGCGAAATTCTGTCCGACGGGCACCGCGCGCTGGTTGTGGGTCACGCCGATGAGGAGCGCATCGTCTGGCTGGCCGAGCCGCTGGTCGCCGCGGATCTTCCCGACAGCAACCCGGACGCGCTGTCGGATGACTGGCGTCCCCGCAAGCTGCGCCCCGGTGACTCGCTGCTGGTCGACACCAAGGCCGGCTACGCCTTCGAGCGCATCCCCAAGGCCGAGGTCGAAGACCTGGTGCTCGAGGAGGTGCCCGACGTCAGCTACGGCGACATCGGCGGTCTGACACGCCAGATCGAGCAGATCCGCGACGCCGTGGAACTGCCGTTTCTGCACAAGGACCTCTACCGCGAGTACGCGCTGCGCCCGCCCAAAGGCGTGCTGCTCTACGGTCCGCCGGGCTGTGGCAAGACGCTGATCGCCAAGGCGGTCGCCAACTCGCTGGCCAAGAAGATGGCCGAGGTGCGCGGCGACGACGCCCACGAGGCCAAGTCGTACTTCCTCAACATCAAGGGCCCCGAGCTGCTGAACAAGTTCGTCGGCGAGACCGAACGCCACATCCGGCTGATCTTCCAGCGCGCTCGCGAGAAGGCCTCCGAGGGCACCCCGGTGATCGTGTTCTTCGACGAGATGGACTCGATCTTCCGCACCCGCGGCACCGGTGTCTCCTCGGACGTGGAAACCACCGTCGTGCCGCAGCTGTTGAGCGAGATCGACGGCGTGGAGGGGCTGGAGAACGTCATCGTGATCGGCGCCTCCAACCGCGAGGACATGATCGACCCGGCGATCCTGCGGCCCGGCCGTCTGGACGTCAAGATCAAGATCGAGCGCCCGGATGCCGAAGCCGCGCAAGACATCTTCTCGAAGTACCTGGTCGAGACGCTGCCGGTGCACGCCGACGACCTCGCCGAGTTCGGCGGCGACCGCGCGGCCTGCATCAAGGCGATGATCGAGAAGGTCGTCGACCGGATGTACGCCGAGATCGACGACAACCGGTTCCTGGAGGTCACCTACGCCAACGGTGACAAGGAAGTCATGTACTTCAAGGACTTCAACTCCGGGGCGATGATCCAGAACGTGGTCGACCGGGCGAAGAAGAACGCCATCAAGTCGGTTCTGGAGACCGGCCAGCCCGGTCTGCGCATCCAGCACCTGCTGGATTCGATCGTCGATGAGTTCGCCGAGAACGAGGACCTGCCCAACACCACCAACCCCGATGACTGGGCGCGGATCTCGGGCAAGAAGGGCGAGCGGATCGTCTACATCCGCACCCTGGTCACCGGCAAGAGCTCCAGCGCCAGTCGTGCCATCGACACCGAGTCCAACCTGGGCCAGTACCTGTAGCGCTAGCTGCTGTACAGCGAGTAGCTGTTGGTCAGGTCGTCCTGCAGCACGCGGGCCATCTCGACGGTGGTGTCCACCCGCAGGGGGCTGGTCAGCACGCGCGCCTGGTAGGTCCAACCCGGTGGCAGCGTGAGCCGGTCGGCGAGCCCGGCGAGGTCGGCCCGGGACAGGTTCGCATCGACGACCTGGCTCCAGGTCTGCATGACCCACCGTCGGCCGTCGGGGTCGATCAGCTCGTAGATCTGCTCGCCGGCATCGAAGACGAAGACGGCGTGGCGGCTCACCTCGTTGACGGTGTAGGGGCCGGGGTTCATCGAGGACAGCGCGACTTGGGCCTGCTTGATCATCTCGAGGCCGCCGAAGGTCTTGGTCTCGCGTGGGCCCTGCGGCGCCTTTTCGATGGTGTTCATCAGCCAGTAGCGCGGGCCGTTGAGTAGGGCGGCGGCCGCGCCGTTCTCGGTGGCGATGGCCTGCGCGTCGAGGGCGGACCACAGCTGCGCGGGGCAGTCGTTGAGGCCGAAGGTGTTGTAGACGACCGCCTGCGGACCCGAGTCGCCGATCTCGACCAGCAGCACTTCGCCGTAGCGTTTCCCGGATACGTCGGTGGTGTGCCGGCGGGCTTGCTCGGTGGACATTTCGGTGAAATTAGCCACTGACCTCGGCGACGTCAACGCCTCTGGCGGTGTGATTCCTCGTCCCCTCTAGGCTGAACGTCATGCAGCGGATCATCGGAACCGAAGTCGAATACGGCATCGCTTCGCCGTCCGATCCCACCGCGAACCCGATCCTCACCTCCACCCAGGCCGTGCTGGCCTACGCCGCCGCCGCGGGAATCCCGCGCGCCAAGCGCACCCGCTGGGACTACGAGGTGGAGTCGCCGCTGCGCGACGCCCGCGGCTTCGACCTGAGCCGCTCAAGCGGCCCGCCGCCGATCATCGACGCCGACGAGGTCGGCGCGGCGAACATGATTCTCACCAACGGGGCACGGCTCTACGTCGACCACGCCCACCCGGAGTACTCCGCGCCCGAGGTCACCGACCCGCTGGACGCGGTCATCTGGGACAAGGCCGGCGAGCGGGTGATGGAGGCCGCGGCGCGCTATGTGGCCAGCGTCCCGGGCGCGGCCAAGCTGCAGCTGTACAAGAACAACATCGACAACAAGGGCGCCTCCTACGGCACCCACGAGAACTACCTGATGAGCCGGCAGACGCCGTTCTCGGCGATCATCGCCGGTCTGACCCCGTTTCTGGTGTCCCGGCAGGTGGTCACCGGGTCCGGGCGCGTCGGGTTGGGTGCCGCGGGCGATGAACCGGGCTTTCAGCTCTCCCAGCGCGCCGACTACATCGAGGTCGAAGTCGGCCTGGAGACCACCCTCAAGCGCGGCATCATCAACACCCGCGACGAGCCGCACGCCGACGCCGACAAGTACCGCCGGCTGCACGTGATCATCGGCGACGCCAACCTCGCCGAGACGTCGACGTATCTGAAGGTGGGCACCACCGCGCTGGTCTTGGATCTGATCGAGGAGGGCCCCGAGCACGGGATCGACCTGAGCGACCTGGTGCTGGCCCGACCGGTGCGCGCGGTGCACGTCATCAGCCGCGACCCGACGCTGCGGGCCACCGTCGCACTGGCCGACGGCCGCGAGATGACCGGCCTTGCGCTGCAACGGATCTACCTCGACCGGGTCACCAAGCTGGTGGAGAGCCGTGATCCCGATCCGCGCGCCACCGACATCATCGAGACCTGGGCCCGGGTGCTCGACCAGCTTGAGCGTGACCCGATGGAGTGCGCCGACGTGCTGGACTGGCCGGCCAAGCTGCGGCTGCTGGAGGGCTTCCGGCAGCGGGAGAACCTGAGCTGGTCGGCGCCCCGCCTGCACCTGATCGACCTGCAGTACTCCGACGTGCGGCTGGACAAGGGCCTGTACAACCGGCTGGTCGCCCGTGGCTCGATGCGCCGCCTGATCACCGAACAGCAGGTGCTGGCCGCGGTGGACAACCCGCCGACCGACACCCGGGCCTACTTCCGCGGTGAGTGCCTGCGCCGCTTCGGGGCCGACATCGCCGCCGCGAGCTGGGACTCGGTCATCTTCGACCTGGGTGGGGACTCGCTGGTGCGAATCCCCACCCTGGAGCCGCTGCGTGGCAGCAAGGCGCACGTCGGAGCTTTGCTGGATTCGGTGGACAGTGCCGCCGAACTGGTGCAACAACTCACCACCTAGACCCCGAGCAACATCGGCGCCGACCGGTAGGGTGGAGAAACCGGCCGCGGTAATGCGCGGCCGATGAGATTCAGGAGGCAGCAATGGCTCAGGAGCAGACCAAGCGCGGCGGGGGCGGCGGAGACGACGACGATCTCACCGGCAGCACTGCGGCGGGCCAGGAACGCCGAGAGAAGCTCACCGAGGACACCGATGACCTGCTCGACGAGATCGACGACGTGCTGGAAGAGAACGCCGAGGACTTCGTGCGCGCGTACGTCCAAAAGGGCGGCCAGTGACCTGGTTGTCGCGTGATCGTCTGCCCCTCAACTCAGCAACCCCAGGAATCGCGCTCACCGGCGTAGGTCTGTCGTCGTTTTCGGAGTTCCTGCGGCTGCAGGCTCCGGAGCTGTTGCCGACCGGCGCGGGTGCCGCGTACACCGGTGGGGTGGGTGAGCAACTGCCGCACGGCACCACCATCGTCGCGCTGAAGTACCCCGGCGGGGTCCTCATCGCCGGTGACCGCCGTTCTACGCAGGGCAATATGATCGCGGGCCGCGACGTGCAGAAGGTGTACGTCACCGACGAGTACACCGCGACCGGCATCGCCGGCACCGCGGCCATCGCGGTCGAGTTCGCCCGGCTCTACGCGGTGGAACTGGAACACTACGAGAAGCTCGAAGGTGTCCCGCTGACGTTCGCCGGCAAGGTCAACCGGTTGTCGACCATGGTGCGCGGCAACCTGGGAGCCGCGATGCAGGGCTTGGTGGCGTTGCCGCTGCTGGCCGGTTACGACATCGATGCTGAGGACCCGCAGACCGCGGGGCGCATCGTGTCCTTCGACGCCGCCGGCGGCTGGAACGTGGAGAGCGAGGGCTACCAGGCGGTGGGCTCGGGTTCGCTGTTCGCCAAGTCGTCGATCAAGAAGCTCTACAACCAGATCAGCGACGCTGACACCGCGCTGCGGGTGGCCATCGAGGCGCTCTACGACGCCGCCGATGACGACTCCGCCACCGGCGGGCCGGATCTGGTGCGGGGTATCTATCCGACCGCGGTCACCATCGATGCCGACGGCGCCGTCGACATCGCCGAGGAGCGGATCGCCGAGCTGGCCCGTGTGGTCGTCGAGAGCCGGACGCGTGGCGGGGATTCGGGGCCAGCGACCAAGCGGGGTAAGAAATGAGCTTCCCGTACTTCATCTCGCCCGAGCAGGCGATGCGCGAGCGCGGCGAGCTCGCGCGCAAGGGCATCGCCCGCGGTCGCAGCGTGGTGGCGCTGGCCTACGCCGACGGCGTGTTGTTCGTCGCCGAGAACCCTTCTCGCTCATTGCAGAAGATCAGCGAACTCTATGACCGGGTGGGTTTCGCGGCGGCGGGCCGGATCAACGAGTTCGAGAACCTGCGCCGCGGCGGCATTCAGTTCGCCGATACTCGCGGCTACGCCTATGACCGGCGTGACGTCACCGCCCGCCAGCTGGCCAATGTCTACGCCCAGACCCTGGGCACCATCTTCACCGAGCAGGCCAAGCCTTATGAGGTGGAGTTGTGTGTGGCCGGCGTCGCCTACCAGGGCCAGACGAAAGCGCCTGAGCTGTACCGGGTCACCTATGACGGGTCGATCACCGATGAGCCGCACTTCGTGGTGATGGGTGGCACCACCGAGCCGGTCACCAACGCGCTCAAGGAGTCCTACGCCGAGAACGCCGAGTTGGCCGACGCGCTGCACATCGCGGTCAACGCGCTCAAACAGACCGACACCGGCAACGGTGGCGAGCCGCGCGAGCTGGGGCCGGGCACCCTGGAAGTGGCCATTTTGGATGCCAACCGGCCCAAGCGCGCGTTCCGGCGGATCAACCGTGCCGCATTGGAATCACTACTGCCGCAAGCTGGCTCGTCGGGGGAGGCGTCGGGCAAGGGTTCCGGCTAGGGGCGACGGCTCCCTCGAGACGCCGCCTACCGATCGATCCGGAACCGCTTGATTCGCGCCCCGGCGCCTGACGCCAGTTCGACACGGCTTCGCGGAACACCGAAATGCTCTGCCAGAACACGGATGACGGCGGCGTTGGCCTTGCCGTCCACTGCGGGTTCACGCACGTAGACGGTCAGCTGTCCGTCGTCGTCGATCTCGACCAGGGGGCCCTTGCGGCTGCCCGGTTTGACCTTGACAACAACGGTTTCGGTCATCGCAACAGGATCCCAGTGTCGCGGGTGTGCGTAGTTGTACGGCTCGCCTCGGCGTGTCGCTGTGCAGACACTCAGGGGTAGCCGACCGGAGACCAACCGTCTGGAACATTGCGAGACATACGTCCGGAATATTGGTAAAGTTTCCTCGCCGCAGCGTCTAGCGCTGACGTGTCAAGCGTAGGGAACTCGATGACCAACATGGTGGCGGTTCATCTCGACGACAACACCGTCGTCTATTTCGAAGCGATTGGAGATCTGGTCGCCGAATATAGCGATCGGCCGGTGTCACTGGAGGGAAAGCTGGCGCGGCTGACCGCAGCGGCTGAGGCAATGCAGGTGGTCTGCGCGGAGATCCGCGAAAAGGCGAAGCCGGACAAGATCAGCCTGGAATTCTCGCTGGGGGTCTCCGGAAAGCTCGGCTGGTTCTTCGCGAGCGCGCAGAATTCCGGCTCGGTGAAGGCGACCCTGACCTGGGATCTCGACCGGCCGGATGCCTTGTCGCGATGACACCAGCGGATAGAATTGTCGGGGCCACTGTGGTGGTCTGTGTTGGCGAGACGCGCTCCGGGTCGGGGGTACTCCTCGATCTGCGTCACGTCCTCACCGCAAGACATGTTGTCCCGCACGGTCAGGGCGAAACCATTACGGCTGACTCCATCACAGTGCGATTCGGCAACCGGAGAATCGCGGCTGACCTTGTCGATCTGTCCAATTATGAGGTGGATGCCGCCGTGCTGCGACTGCGGTTCGACGCACCGCCAGACTGCGCCCCAGCTCCGGTAGCGCCACCTGGACGACTCCCGCAAAAACTTCGCTGCTTCGGCTATCCCGTTTCCGAGGTTGAGGCCAACGGAGTGTGGCGCGCATTCACCCTCAGCGGCCCCACTGCCAATTCGATGCAGCAACTGCAATGGGAAGAGGGAGTCGGCAACCTGCGCGGTCAAAGCGGCGGCCCGGTGGTCGATGCGGAGTGCCGGGTGGTCGGGATAATTTCTTGCGGCGCTAAAGACGCAGAGTTCGACCGGTTCGTGCCGACGTCGGTGGTACGCCGGCTCTGGCCGCAACTGCCCTGCCCTTGGCGTTACTTCGGAAGCGAAGAGCAAATCGAGAGCCAAGTCGAGGACCAATTCGCCCGTAATGCCAAAGCCAACGGCGCCTACGGTTGGCTGGCTGGCGATTGCTTCCATGGCCGAGGCGAGGCACTGGCACACATCGCAGCGGTGCTGGATACGTTGTCGACTGACCCCGATCGGCCGCAGCGCCCCGTAGTGATCACCGGACGGCCCGGCTCCGGCAAATCCGTGGTGCTCGCCCGTGCTGCAGCGAATGCCGCGTGGCGAACCGCCATCGGTATCGCCATTGATGCGCGCGGCTGTACAGCTCTTCGTGTGCGCACGGGGATCGGTGACGCTGTGCAGGCCGCCCAGTCACCCTCCACGTCCGCGCAGTTACGGAATGCGCTACGTGATCTGGGGACCCCAGTGCTTATCTTCATCGATGCCGTCGATGAGGCGTTCGATGCAAGAGAAGCAGTGGAGATCGCCGGGCTGCTGTCCTCCCTGGCGTGTCTTCCCAGCGTGCGAGTTGTTGCCGCCACACGCCCCCAGGCGGTCGGTGACCGATTCCGCGTGAGCGGCCTGCTGAACCATCTGTCGGTGCGGGATGCGCAGGAGGACAATCTGGTTGACCTCGATGTCGAACCGTACTGCGACACCGATGGCATGGTCGACGCAATCGCCGCGCTTCTGTGCCGAGAAGGTATGGACGATGACAGCTTCGCGGACGAGTCCTGGAACTTCTACCGCGCGGATCGCCTCTTGACCCTGGGCCTGGCTCGGGAAATCGCCCGGCGGGCGGGAACGAACTTCCTGGTCGCTGGCGTGACGGCGGCACTGCTTGCCCGCCAGCGTGACATTGTTGACCCGCGCGATCCGGATTTCGACGCAGGCGAGTTGCCTAGCGATCTCTCCCAAGCGTTGGACAAACTTTCCCGCGCCTTGCCGGTCGAGCGTCGAGGCACCGTCGGGGGCATGCTCAAAACGCTGGCCTACTCCCGCGGCAGCGGGCTGACTGATCCGCGCTGGCGAAGCCTCGCGACCGCGCTGGGATACCCGGTGTCACAGGACGACATCGACTTCATTCTCACCTCCCCGGTGGCGGACTACCTGCTGCAATCACACGGCGCGGACGAGCACCGCGTCGTGCGGTTGTTTCACCAGGCCTTCGTCGATGCCCTCAAATCCAGATCTGGTGTGGACTCCGTCGGCATCGAACGGACAATCTACAACTCACTTTGCGGCGAAGCGGAAGAGGCTGGTTGGGCCAACGCGGACTACTACCTGCGCACCCAGATTAGTCATCACGCGGCCGCCTGCGGTCAGTTGCTCAAACTGCTCGACGACACCAATTTCGTGGCATGGGGGTCGATACCCGAGCTACGCCTGCTGCTCGCCGTCGCCGGACCTCACAACCCCGCATCGCTGCCCGGACTGATCCTACGCGAAGGCGGGCGACTCGCCCCGCTCTGCGGCGACGACCGGTTGTGGTTCCTCGTGATGGCCGCGACGCATCACGGCGCCGACGCGTTGCGCAAGCGGCTTATGGCCGCTCTGACGGATCCGGTCAAGAAGGCATTCGCACCCGTTTGGGCGCACCCGCTCGGCAGTAATCATCGAAAGTTGCTCGGTCACAACAGCGCGGTGCGTTGCCTGACGATTGGGACGCTGGACGGGGTGGGCGTGCTGATCTCCGGAGATAGCGATGGCGTTATCCGAGTGTGGGACGCCGACGGCAATCCCGTGGGCAGACCGATCATTGCGCACAGTAACGCCGCCGTTAATGCGGTGGCACTCGGCGAGTTAGGTGGGCGGGGCGTCATCGTCTCCGGCGGGTCGGACGCGAAGGTGCGGATCTTCGCTGGTTCAAGCGGTGCACAGCTCGCCGAGAGCGACACGCATGTCAGGGCGGTCCGCCGCATACATGTGACGCACCACGCTTCTCACCTGACGATCACGTCGGTGACCAAATACGTTGAACAGGAGAAGGATTCGGAAGTCGCGGTGTGGACGCTCACCGGCGATCCCAGCGGTGATAACTCCGAAGTTGACTGCCGCACATTCAGACTGGCGGCTAATAACGTCGCGTTGTACCCGCGGGCTGGCCGCACAAAGATCGCTTTTGCGAGGATGCGGACGCTCGGGGTCGTCGACGCCGCGGAGCCCGATCGGCCAACCGCCATCCGACTCGGATGGGCGAACAGGACTGCGCTGGCCGGGTGTGAGATGGGCGGTGACGAAGTCGTTCTGTTTAGTGTGGAATGTGCTCTGTATCGGTGGAAGGTGGGCAGGGCGACGGGCAATTTGCCGTTGATCGAACACAGCGGCCGGATTCAGGCCATTGCGACGGGGCGACTCGACGACGATGACATCATAGCTTCGGTCGATGGCAGTGGTGTGCTGCGCGTATCGCGACCCAACGGCGAATTGATCGGAAATGTGTGGGCCGGCCATGGCAACAACTCCCGGCCACTGGTGGTGGGCGCCCTCGGCGAACACGACGTCGTGGCTGCAGCCGACGGTAGCGGCACCATCCGGGTGTGGACGGCCGCCGACATCCGTGCCTCCGATGCCGCGCCTGACCTGTCGGTGTCAGCGCTGGCCTCGGCCGGATCGAATGCGGCAGTGGTGTCGGCTGCCGGCGCCGGTCTGCACTACTGGGATGCCAACGGGCACACAGATTGCAGTAGCCGACAAGTCCTCCTAAAAAAAGGCATGGTCAACGCTGTTGCCACTCTGGAACCCCTGGAAACCCCCAGCCGCGCCGTCGTCGCCTGCGGCGGAAGCGACGGTCACCTGCGCTTCTATTCCGGCTCCGGCACGGAGATCGCTGATATCACCGGCGCGCACACAGGCGGCGTTACTGCGCTTGCCGCGGGAAATTTCCATGGTGAGCGAGTCTTCGTATCCGGCGGTACAGACAGCGCGTTACTAATCTGGCGGTACGACATGGCGCAGATGGACGCGCCGCAATTGGACCAGACGCGGCCGCACCCGGGGCGGGTACGCGGGGCCGTCGCCGCGCTCGCTGTCGGTGTCATCGAAGGCTGTGCAGCCGATGGACCTGATAACGGCGGGTGTGTTGATGTTATCGCCTCGGCCACTGCCGAGCCGGTTGTCCGGATTTGGCGGGTGCGAGGCGATCGGGTGCGGACAGCAGTACTGGAAACGGGCCGATCGACCGCGTTGTTGCTGACACAGCTGGATGGTCATCGTGTCTTGGTCGCCGGCGGTGATGACGGGAAGATCCGCATCTGGCGACGCGGCGAGCTGATCACGTCGGGTGGTGGGCACGCCGGACAGGTGACTGCGCTGGCAGTGTTGCCCTGCGGGGATGCGTACCTCTTGGTTTCGGCGGGTTCGGACGGTCGCATCATGGCGTGGCCGAATCTTGATGATCCGGTTGGTGTGCACGCCGTTGAGCCGGTCATGGGGATGATCGCGCACCCGGGCGGCCTGACGTACTCTGCCGGCCCCGCACTGGCGCGTCTGCACATCGACACTGACGATCTCGGGCCCACAGAACTCGGAAGTGCCGGTGTACCGCTGCCGACGGTGTGGTCGGCTCCGGACGACGAACCGTCGCCGGAATCCGACTGCGAGCACGGGTCGGACCACCCTGGCAACAGGCCGGATCAGATCGCCATGCGAAACAGTCGCGCCAAGGCCTACCTGACTGCTGGCGAACTGCTGCTCGCGATCCGATGTGTTTCCGGGTACCGCGATGTGGCGGCGCTTTGCCTGCACGCGGACGCGGCGATTAGGACTGGCGATGACCGTGTTGTCGCCCGAGCTGTTCGGTTACTAAGGGAGTTCGAGCAGAAACGCGTTCCCGCCGTCCAGGGCCGGCTCTTTGGACTGGCGCTGCTTTGCGGCGACGCGAAGTTGGCCATTGGAACCTCGGAAATGGTTGCTGTGGGGTCGTTGAACATTGCTGTCGGTGGACTGATCGGGATGACCGACAGCACGCCGGAAAGCGAATGGCAGATATATGGTGAGGCCGCTGCCACCTGCAGAGTAGTAGAACGCTGGTCTGGGCCGCTGTTCGAGGTCTTGCCCTTCGTGGCTGCATCCCGTCTCATCTCGATCGCTCGTAGGATTGCGGGCAATGATCCGGAGCTGTTCGAGAGAATTAAATGCGACTACATCGACCGGTACTGGCGAAACTACGGTGGCGAAGTGCTGCAAAGACTGGTGGATGCGCTCATTGACCAGGTCGGAGTGGATCCGAAGGGGCCACTGAATGTGTACCCCTACCAGTTGGTGTCGGTGCTTGAAGTAGTTGCGGCACGCCGGTCGGTCGCCGACTTAACCGCCCCGGTTACCCATAGGATAGCGACGCGGTTGCACAGTGCCCAACCATCCCGTCGTGCCGAATTTCGTGCTTGGGCGCCGCTGAGCGGATTCGCTCGCCAGGCCTGTCAGCTGCTGGAGCAGCCGCGACAGGGTGCGCCCCGGGGCCCCGACTAGCTGGTCCAGCTGACCAATAAGAAGAAGTGCCCACCTGGGCAGTGGCTACCAGTTCTAGTTCTGCTGAATACCGTCTAGGACGTACTGGCATTTCCGATCAGTCATTTACACCCCCACGTTCACAGATGAGCGAGGCGCCAGCCCCTCATACGATCAAGGGGATCAGCGCGCGACGATCACCGACGAGCCGTGACCGAACAGGCCCTGGTTGGCCGTCACACCGACGGTGGCGCCCTCAACCTGACGGCCGGTGGCCTGACCGCGCAGCTGCCAGGTGAGCTCGCACACCTGGGCGATGGCCTGCGCCGGAATCGCCTCGCCGAAGCAGGCCAGCCCGCCGGACGGGTTCACCGGGACGCGACCGCCGATGGTGGTGGCACCGCTGCGCAGCAGCTGCTCGCCCTCACCCTTGGCGCACAGGCCCAGGTGCTCGTACCAGTCGATCTCCAGCGCGGTGGACAGGTCGTAGACCTCGGCCAGGCTGACGTCCTCGGCACCGATCCCGGCCTCGGCGTAGGCGGCGTCCAGGATCTGATCCTTGAACACCCGCTCGGGGGCCGCCACCACAGCGGTGGAATCGGTTGCGATGTCCGGCAATTCGGGCAGGTGCTGCGGGTAGCGCGGGGTCACGGTGGACACCGCGCGCACCGACGGCACACCGTCGAGCGATCCCAGGTGCTTGCGGGCGAATTCCGCGCTGGCCACGATCAACGCCGCGGCACCGTCGGAGGTGGCGCAGATGTCGAGCTGGCGCAGCGGGTCGGAGACCACCGGACTGGCCAGCACGTCGGCAACCGCGGATTCCTTGCGGTAGCGGGCATTCGGGTTGCTCAAGCCGTGCCGAGAGTTCTTCACCTTCACCTGTGCGAAGTCCTCGGAGGTGGCGCCGTAGAGGTCCATCCGGCGGCGCGCCAGCAGCGCGAAGTACACCGGGTTCATCGCCCCGATGAGGTGGAACCGCTGCCAGTCCGGGTCAGCTTTGCGCTCACCGCCGACCGGGGCGAACGCGCCCTTGGGGGTGGTGTCGGCGCCGATCACCAGCGCCACATCGCAGAAGCCGGCCAAGATCTGGGCCCGGGCGCTCTGCAGCGCCTGCGACCCGGAGGCGCAGGCGGCATACGACGAGGACACCGGAACCCCGTTCCAGCCCAGCTTCTGGGCGAACGTCGAACCGGCGATGAAGCCCGGGTAGCCGTTGCGGATGGTGTCCGCCCCGGCGATGAACTGGATCTGCTGCGCGTTCAGGCCGGCGTCGGCCAGCGCGGCACGGGCGGCGACCATCCCGTACTCGGTGAAGTCGCGGCCCCACTTGCCCCACGGGTGCATGCCCGCGCCCAAGATGTACAACGGCTCAGGCATTGGAGTCCACCTTCTTCCACGCGTAGACGGTGCGCGTCACGCCGTCGTCGTCGGTGTAGAGCGGCATGGTGGTCAGCTCCATCTCCATGCCGACCTTCAAGTCCGCGGCCAGGGTGCCCTCGACGACCTTGCCCAGCACGATCAGGCCCTCGTCGGCCAGCTCCACCGCGGCGATCGCGAACGGCTCGAACGGGTCGCTCGGTGGGTAGGGGGCCGGCGGAAGGTACCGGTTCTCGGTGTAGCTCCAGATCGTGCCGCGCCGTGACAGCGCGACCGGCTCCAGCACGTCGCCGTCGCAGGCGGGGTTGGGGCAGTTGTTCTCACGCGGCGGGAACACATAGGTGCCGCACTGCGGACACTTCGCGCCGATCAGGTGGGGGAGGCCGGCGTCGTCGGTGGCGTACCACCCGTCGATCGCGGGCTGCGAGGCTACATCTGGCACCCGGTCAGCGTACCGAACGACGGCGGTGAAATTGAAACGTGTTCCAGTCACCGGGCTGACGGGTGCTGCGACCTATGGTGGCGAGGTCAGACACGGAAACGGAGGGATTCGGCAGTGGTGATCGTCGCAGGACATCTGACGGTGGATCCCGGTCAGCGGGACGACTACCTGCAACAGTGCCGCGACGTCGTGCACCAGGCGCGCCGCGCACCGGGGTGCCTGGGCTTTGCGATCACCGCCGACCTTCTCGACCCGAGCCGGGTCGACATCTTCGAGCGTTGGGAATCGCGGGCCGCGTTGGACGCGTTCCGCGGCAGCGGGCCCAGCGATGAGCAGGCTGCCGCGATCCTGTCGGCCGCGATCGCCGAGCACGACGTCACTGAGGAGCGACCGCTGACCTGATGTCCGCGGCAGTGCATAGAGTTGTCCCCGTGAGTCAGACCAAACCGACGCTGCTGCTCCTCGACGGAAACTCGCTGGCGTACCGGGCGTTCTATGCCCTGCCCGCGGAGAACTTCAAGACCCGCAGCGGCCTGACCACCAACGCCGTCTACGGGTTCACCGCAATGCTGATCAACCTGCTGCGCGACGAGACCCCGACCCACGTCGCCGCCGCGTTCGACGTGTCGCGCCAAACCTTCCGCTCCGAACGCTTCCCGGAGTACAAGGCCACCCGTTCGAGCACCCCCGATGAGTTCCGCGGCCAGATCGACATCACCAAGGAAGTCCTCAACGCGCTGGGCATCACCACGCTGTCCGAGGCCGGTTTCGAGGCCGATGACCTGATCGCCACGCTGGCCACCCAGGCCGACGCCGAGGGTTACCGGGTGCTGGTGGTCACCGGCGACCGCGATGCCCTGCAATTGGTGAACGAGAACGTGACCGTGCTCTACCCCCGCAAGGGTGTCAGCGACCTGACCCGCTTCACCCCGGACGCGGTCGTCGAGAAGTACGGTCTGACCCCGGTGCAGTACCCGGACTTCGCCGCGCTGCGCGGCGACCCCAGCGACAACCTGCCGGGCATCCCCGGGGTGGGGGAGAAGACCGCGTCGAAGTGGATCAGTGAATACGGTTCGCTGCAGGGGCTGGTGGACCAGGTCGACACCGTCAAGGGCAAGGTCGGAGATGCGTTGCGCGCCAACCTGTCCACCGTGATCCTCAATCGCGAACTGACCGACCTGGTGCGCAACGTGCCGCTGGCCCAGACGCCGGACACCCTGCGGCTGGTGCCCTGGGATCGTGAGCAGATCCATCAGCTCTTCGACGACCTCGAGTTCCGGGTGCTGCGCGACCGGTTGTTCGACACGCTGTCCACCGCCGGCGGCACAGTCCCCGAGGCCGAGGAGGGCTTCGAGGTGCGCGGCGGCGCGCTGGAGCCCGGCACCGTCGCCTCGTGGCTGGGCGCACACGCCGCCGACGGCCGGCGCACCGGGCTGGCCGTGATCGGCACCCACCGCAGCTTCGACAGCGACGCCACCGCGCTGGCCCTGGCCTCGGCGGACGGCGAAGGCGGCTACATCGACACCGCGGCGCTGACTGCCGAAGACGACGCCGCGCTGGGCGCCTGGCTGGCCGATCCGGCCAAGCCCAAGGCGCTGCACGAGGCCAAGCTGGCCATCCACGACCTGGCCGGGCGCGGCTGGAGCCTGGACGGCGTCACCTGCGACACCGCTCTGGCCGCCTACCTGGTGCGGCCCGGGCAGCGCAGCTTCAGCCTCGACGACCTGTCGGTGCGCTACCTGCGCCGGGAGCTGCGTGCTGAATCCGATGAGCAGCAACAGCTTTCGCTGCTGGACGACACCGAGGGCATCGACGATCAGGCGGTGCAGACCGCGATCCTGCGGGCCCGGGCCGTCACCGACCTGGCCGACGCGCTGGATCTCGAACTGGCTCGCATCGACTCTTCGGGTCTGCTCGCCGACATCGAACTGCCCCTGCAACGGGTGCTGGCCGAGCTGGAGACCACCGGAATCGGTGTGGACCTCGATCACCTGAGCCAGCTGCAGAGCCGGTTCGGAGACCAGATCCGCGACGCCGCCGAGGCGGCCTATGCGGTGATCGGCAAGCAGATCAACCTCGGTTCGCCCAAACAGCTGCAGGTGGTGCTCTTCGACGAACTGGGCATGCCCAAGACCAAGAAGACCAAGACCGGCTACACCACCGACGCTGACGCGCTGCAGACCCTGTTCGATAAGACCGGCCATCCGTTCCTGGAGCACCTGCTGGCCCACCGCGACGTCACCCGGCTGAAGGTGACCGTCGACGGATTGCTGAAATCGGTTGCCTCCGACGGCCGGATCCACACCACGCTGAATCAGACCATCGCGGCGACCGGCCGCTTGTCGTCCACCGATCCCAACCTGCAGAACATCCCGATCCGCACCGACGCCGGCCGCCAGATCCGCGACGGCTTCGTGGTCGGGCAGGGCTACCCCGAGCTGATGACGGTCGACTACAGCCAGATCGAGATGCGCATCATGGCGCACCTGTCGGCCGACGAGGGTCTTATCGAGGCGTTCAACACCGGCGAAGACCTGCACTCGTTCGTCGGGTCGCGGGCGTTCTCGGTGCCCATCGACGAGGTCACCCCGGATATGCGCCGTCGCGTCAAGGCGATGTCGTACGGCCTGGCCTACGGGTTGAGCGCCTACGGGCTGGCCTCCCAGCTCAAGATCTCTACCGAAGAGGCCAAAGAGCAGATGGACGCCTACTTCGACCGGTTCGGCCGGGTCCGCGAGTATCTGCACGAGGTCGTCGAGCAGGCCCGCAAGGACGGCTACACCTCCACGGTGCTGGGCCGGCGGCGTTACCTGCCGGAGCTGGACAGCAGCAACCGTCAGGTGCGGGAGTCCGCCGAGCGGGCTGCGCTCAACGCCCCGATCCAGGGCAGTGCGGCCGACATCATCAAGGTCGCGATGATCAACGTCGACCAGGCGTTGAAGGCCTCGGGACTGCAGTCACGGATGCTGCTGCAGGTGCACGACGAATTGCTGTTCGAAGTGGCCGACGGCGAACGCGAGCCGCTGGAGGCACTGGTGCGCGACAAGATGGGCAGCGCCTATCCGCTCAGCGTCCCGCTGGAGGTCGCGGTCGGCTACGGGCGATCCTGGGACGCCGCCGCGCACTGATCCTTCGGCGGTGGCCGTTGTCAGCCCCGAACGCTATAATCGAACGTATGTTCGAACGGTTGTCGCGGCCGCCTAGCGGGGCTTCGGTGGCGGAGTTCAGTGCGTGGTTTTTGCAGCGTCATCCGCGTGCCACGCCGGAGTCGGCGGC
>NZ_JRMM01000043.1:0-28647 GCF_000972905.1 Mycobacterium sp. UM_Kg27 | reverse complement strand
CAAATCGCCTAGCGTTCAACATGACTCGTTGATCGCAACGCGTGAACCACGCCAGATCCGAAGTCCACCAATCAGCGGGACGCTATCGCTCGAACGGTGTCGCGCTGCCCCTAAGCCGCCGAAGAGTTCTTCTGATCATCTCGATCTGTGCGATCGTCTGCGTGGTCGTCTTGGTTGCCATTGCCCTCGTAACAAGCCGGGATACACCGTCCAAGAAGTCCACCCTGACCTCGAACTATCCCAGTTCGTCGCAGTCCCCGCAGAGGAAGCTGGGCGCCCTACCCGTCAAGGGCCGTGCCCCGAAGACCGGCTACGACCGAGCGCTGTTCGGATCCCCCTGGTCTGACGATGTCACCGTGGAGGGCGGCCACAACGGTTGCGACACCCGCAACGACATCCTGCGACGCGACCTCAGCGGCGCAGGCTTCCAACCGGGCAATTCCTGCGTCGTTCTCTCGGGCATCCTGAACGACCCCTACACCGGCCAAGCCGTCCGCTACGAGCACGAGCCCGAAGCGTGGAGCCCCATCCAGATCGACCACATCGTGCCGCTTCTCGATGCCTGGCAGAAGGGCGCCCAAGGCTGGGACGAATTGACCCGCAGGAACTTCGCCAACGACCCCATCAACCTGCAAGCCACCACCGCGTCGGTGAATCAGGAGAAGGGTTCCGGAGACGCCGCCACCTGGCTACCAAGCAACAAGTCTTATCGCTGCAGCTACGCGGCGCGCATCGTCGATGTGAAAACCAGATACGGGCTATGGATCACCGCCGACGAACACGAGACCTTGGCGTTTCTCCTCAACGACTGCGAACCCGGCGAAGGCACCAATGCGCTACCACCTGTGCTGACGAGTGGCAGGGCCACGCCGTCACATTCGGCTCCGCCGACTCGGGCGCCGAGACCATCCCCGCCCCGCGCACCACGCCCATCCCCAGCTCCCCCCTGCTATCGAAACGTCAACGGCGACTGCATCCCTCGGCCAGGAGGTTCGCCGGCCGGAGCCAACGCACTCTGCCGAGACGGCACCTATTCCTTCTCGAGCCATCGTCCGGGTTCCTGCGCGCGCCACGGCGGCGTCGCCGAATGGCTGGACTAGCGCGGCAGCGCTCCCCCATGACTGCGACCACGCGACGTTGCGGCGTAGAGCGCTCCGCTCGACGCAATCGAACAGTAGCCTTCATCTCGACCGGCACCGTCGCTCTACGAGGAGTCGAACAAACCGCATGTGTACTGCGTGTGAGTGGGAGCCCCATCTGGCCCAGTACGGCCTCCAGACAACTCATCGGACTGTGGCGCGGGCTTCCGGGGCGATGGTGGCCGAAGGGACGACCAGCTTGTCTTCGACGGCGACGGCGACTCCGGCTCCTGCCTTCTCCGGAGCCTCATCTCCGAGAGCCACGGCCGGTCCAGCGGACTTCGTCTTCCACAATGGCCGGGTCTACACCGTCTCCGATGCCGATCCGTGGGCGGAAGCCATTGCAGTCAAAGGCAACACGATCAGCTACGTAGGCGATGAGGCAGGTGCGTTGGCGCTCGCCGGGCTGGACACCGAGGTGATCGACCTTGGCGGCCAGTTGCTGATGCCGGGTTTCGTCGAAGGCCACATCCATCCCTTCCTCGGGGCATTTCTGAGTCACGGAGTCGACCTCCAACTGCCTACCGGAGCGGATGCCCTCGATGCCATCGCCGAATACGCCAGAGCCAATCGGGACGGCCCCGTTCGCGGCTTCGGTTGGCGGGTAGACATGTTCGGCCCGGAGGGGCCGACCCGGCACGAACTCGACAGAATCTTGCCCGACCGCCCGGGATTCTTCTTCGCGATCGATGGCCACAGCATGTGGGCCAACAGCAAGGCTCTCGAGATAGCCGGGATCAACCGCGACACCAAAGACCCGGTTCCGGGATTCAGCTATTACGTTCGCGACGACACGGGCCAGCCCACCGGATACGTCCTCGAGACCGATGCCGTGCTGAGCCTCGTCAACGCCATCGAGCCGATCAGCCCCGAGGGCATGCAACGACTGCTGGAGGGCTGGCTTTCCAAGGCCTCCGAGGCCGGCATCACCTCGGTCTTCGATGCCGGTGTGCCACCCGTCGGCGGTGACCAGGGCGATATCATCGCGCTGTATACAAACCTCGAAAACGAGGGGCGGCTGCCGTTCCGCGTGGTCGCCTCCTACCTGGTCAAATCGCCTCCGGTGGGCGATGTCGTACGGAAATTCAATGCTTTGCGCGATCGAGTCTCTTCGGAACTCGTCCAAGTCAACGTCGTCAAGGTGATCGGCGACGGTACCCAGGGCGGCTACACGGCCTGGCTCATCGACCCCTATGCCGACAAGCCGGATTGCACGGGCTCGTCCCCGTTCACCGAAAAGCAGTGGCGACAGGTCATCCGCGATGTCGATGCAGCCGGTTTCGATGTCCACGTGCACGCCTGCGGCGAGCGGGCAACCCGCACCGCCCTGGATTCGATCGGTGACGCGATCGCCACCAACCCGCCTCGCGATCGCCGGCACTCTGTCGCGCATTTGGTCTATGTCCAGGACCCGGACAGCGAGCGTTTCGGTGCGATGGGTGTCATCGCCCAGTTCTCCGCCAACTGGATGTCGGCCGATCCCGACACCGTCACGAATATGGCGGCGCGCTATGGGCTACCGCGCCAAGACCTCATGTATCGCATCCAGGACGTGCTGAAGTCCGGCGGCCGAGTTTCGCTAGGTACGGACTGGCCCGCGGCTGGCTATTTCTCGACGTACAAGCCGCTGGATTCGATCCAGATCGCCGTCACGCGACAGCTCGTGGGCACGCCAGATGCGCAAGTGCTGGCACCCGCCGACCAAGTGCTATCGAGCGCTGAGGCCGTACACGCCAACACGATGGGTGCTGCCTACCAACTCCGTCTCGACGACAAAGTCGGCTCAGTGGAAGTCGGAAAGCTCGCCGATCTGATCGTGCTGGACAAGAACATCTTGGAAATCGATCCGCACGAGATCCACACCGCCGAAGTCACCTTGACGATGATGAACGGCCAAATTCGCCACCGGGCGTAGCAGAAACAAGAAAGCCCCAAAACTAAATGGGGCTTTATCCAGTGGACCTAAGAGGACAACTATCGAACCCCGCGCCCGCCCTGCTGCGCGTGCTCGAACGCGAGAAGGACAAGGGTACTGCGGATTCTGCGGCCTTCTCCGCCGACGCGGCCGGCCGAAACAGCTCTAAAACTCCGGGGCAGTCACCGTAGCGGTAAGCCGCAGGACTGTAACGGCCGGCAAACGGTTTCGCATTACTGTCCCGAATCATCGATAGGCACTCGACCGCCCGTGCTACTAATGGCGCCGTGACCGACCTGCACCGATCGTCACCGTCGCGGCCCGAGTGGAGCACTCCCCGCATGGAGCGCGGTTCGCATCGGCGGCCGAATCAGGCCGGTGCCCACCGGATCGGAAACGAGGCGGGCCGCCGTCCCCGTCGGTATTACCCGATCTCCGAAATCCTGCATATTCCGGATGCGCCCGCGCCGCGGAAGCCCGCACCGGCCTCCGGCTGGCGCAAACTGGTTTACGCGGCCTCCTTCCACGGCATCAACGCGGGGGAATCGCGAATTGAACAGCATTACCGTGTCCTTCGAGACCAGATCCGTCAGCGCATGCACAAACACCTGGTCATCGGCGTGGTCTCCGGTAAAGGCGGGGTCGGTAAGACCACGCTGACCACATGTATCGGCGGAATCTTCCGGGAATGCCGTTCCGACAACGTGGTGGCGATCGACGCCGCACCGGGCTTCGGGACATTGGCCGACCGGATCGATAGCGACGCACCTGACGGCTACACCGAGATCATCACCAAGAGTCCTATTGCGGGCTACACCGATATCCGAGAACATCTCGGCCACAACAACGTCGGTTTGGATGTGCTGTCGGGAAATCAGACATCCGATCAGCCTCGTCCACTGGTGCCGTCGATGCTGAACGAGGCGTTGGCCCGCCTGCGCCGTACGCACCAGATCGTCCTGATCGACACATCTGACAATCTGGACCATCCGGTGATGAAGACGGTATTCAACTCCTGCGACGCTTTGATCTTTGTGTGCGGGCTGACCGGCGATACCTCCCTGCCGGTCGCCCGTTCCATCGATCTGCTGCGCTCCATGGACTACGACGAGCTGTTGGCACGTTCGATGGTCATCCTCAACGACAGCCGGAACCACGCCACTGCGAATGCGCGACGCTACCTCACCGACCTGTTCACCGAAGCCGAGATCCCCGCCGAATACATGCCATACGATCCGCACCTTGCCCGCGGCGGAATCATCGACACCCAGAATGAGCTTCGTCCCCAGAGCCGGCTACGCCTGTTCGAAATCGCGGCGACACTGGCGGAAAAACATGGGCGCAAATCCGATCCGCTGAACTGACCGGGCGCGACGCCCTGATCTGCACAAACTCTGTGGAGCTAAGGGGAATCGAACCCCTGACCTTCTCGATGCGAACGAGACGCGCTACCAACTGCGCTATAGCCCCTGACCGCTAGGAGATTACCAGCCCCTAGCCGGTGCCCTGAAACCGAGACCTATTGACCGGATGCGCGTGCCAGGTCGCCGCGCCAGCCGTACCGTTCGGCGCTGGAGGTGTATTCCAGGTGCTCGAACACCGGGTCCTCGTCGTCGATCTCCAGCACCGCCACACCCGGACGGCGCAGCCGTGACGGCACCACCTCGAACGCGTCGGTGTGCAGACTTTCGCGCTGCGTACGCGGCCGCTCGGAACGCCGTGCGCGGCGCGCCCGCACCTGCTGCTCGATTCGCGTCTGACGGCGCAGGTAGGCCAGATAGAGCACCGTCGCACCCGCGGCGCCGCCACAGATCCACCAGGCGGTGGGCGCCACGGTGAAGGCGGTGAGCGCCGAGAGCACCAAGACGACCGCCAGCGACATCAACACCCGCTTGCGGAACTCGTACTTTCGCGCGCTGACCGCCGCAGCGGTGTCGATACGAGGCCGGCGACCGCGGGCCGACAGACCCGCCGCGCCCGCCCTGGTGGACTCCGCCGCAGGCTCCAGGCCGGAGCTGTCCTCGACGTATTCGTACTCGTAGCCGTCGGCTTCACCCTCGGCAGCCGGCTCCCCGTCGGCCTCCTCCTCGGCCTCGGCTTCCGCCTTGGCCGCCAGGGCCTCGGCCGCCAGGGCGGCCTCCTCCGCAGCGCGAGCTTCCGCCTCAGCGGCGGCCTCGGCTTCGGCCTGGGCGCGCGCCTCCGCCTCCACCTCGGCGGCCAGACCCGCGTCCGACAGCGGCAATTCGTCGGAGTCGTCGGCGACGACGTCCACGTCCAAGTAGTCGAGTTCAGCCTGCTCGCCGACCTGCGGCTCGGCGGCGACGAACACCGCCGCCGCGGCGACGAACACCCGCGAACCACCCTCGGCGGGTTCGGCCCCGGACTCGTCGACATCATCGATGTCGGTGTCCTCGAGGTCGTCGGCGCTGTGCTGCCAGTCGGGGTCGCTGCGGTGGCCGGTTGCCGGGCCGCCGCGCTTGAGCAGCCGGGCACTGGAACCACTGGTCAAGACCCGGGTCGCCAGGGCGACGTCGCTGGTACGACGCACCGCGTCACGCTTGCTGACCAGCATCGGCACCAGTACGAACAGCCAGAGGACGACCAGTGAGATCCAGAGCAATGATTGCGGGATGCTGGGCATGGTTGGCCTGCTCCTTTCCGAGCCAAGGCTAGGTGTGAGAGCCACACGACCTCGGATGACGCGCCGAACCAATTACACAGTTGTAATTTACTCGCTGACCTCGTCAGTCACAACTACCACACGGGTAACATTCGCCCGAATATTCGTCAGACCCGGGAGGCCCGGCCGGACTGGATCAGCGCCGAGGTCACCGATCCGGCGACCTCCTCCGTCGTCATCGCCACCAGTAGGTGGTCACGCCACCCGCCGTCGACGTCCAGGTAGCGCTGCAACAGCCCTTCCTGACGAAAGCCGACCTTGGCCAACACCGCCCGGCTGGCCGCGTTCTCCGGCCGGACGGTGGCCTCCACCCGGTGCAGCCGTACCGGCCCGAAGCAGTGGTCCAACCCGAGGGCCACCGCCCCGGTGGCCACTCCTCCCCCGGCCACCGCGCTGGACACCCAATAGCCGATCCAGGCCGAGCGCAGCGCCCCGTGGGCGATGTTGCCCACCGTCAGCTGACCGCAGAATCGGCCGTCGAGCTCGATCACGTACGGCAGCATCCGCCCATAGCGGGCCTCGGTCCGCAGGCTCGAACACAGCGGCGGCCAGGAGGCACTACCGTGCCGGGTCACCCAGTCCACCTCCACGCTGGGCTCCCACTGCTCCAGGTAGGCGCGGTCGGCCAGCCGGATCCGGCTCCACGCCACGCCGTCCCGCATCCGCACCGGCCGCAGCCGGATCACCCCTGCCGGCACCCGCAGGGGCCCCAGCACACTCGGCCAGCCGGGATGCTCAACGGCTTTGAACGGCCACAGATTGACCAACATGGACCCGGGTTCAGCCCCGCTGCGCCAGGAAGGCGACATCCACCAACTCGCCGGCGGCGATCTGCTCGACCTCCTCGGGAACCACGACCAGGCAGTTCGCCTCGGCCAACGTGGCCAACAAGTGCGACGCAGTGCCGCCACCCGCCCCCAGCACCTGCACCAGGTACTCGCCGGTGTCTTCGTCGCGCATCAGCTGGCCGCGTAAGAATCCCTTCCGTCCGGGCATCGAAGCGATCGGCCCGAGGGTGCGCGCCTGCACCATCCGGCGCATTGGCTCACGCTTGCCCAGCGACAGCCGGATCAACGGGCGAATCATCACCTCGAACACCACTAGCGCGCTCACCGGGTTGGTGGGCAACAGAAACGTCGGCACACCCTCGGGGCCGAGCTGGCCGAACCCCTGCACCGAACCGGGGTGCATCGCGATCCGGGCGACCTCCATGTCACCGAGATCGGACAGCGCCGCGCGCACCTCATCGGCCGCAGCGCCCCCGACCCCACCGGCGATCACCACCACCTCGGCGCGATTGAGCTGTCCCTCGACGACCTCGCGCAGCTTCTTGGGGTCATGGCTGACGATGCCCACCCGGTTGACCTCAGCGCCCGCGTCACGACCGGCCGCGGCCAGCGCGTAGGAGTCGACGTCGTAGACCTGCCCGTTGCCGGGCGTGCGATTGACGTCGACCAGTTCGCCGCCCACCGCCATGACCGAGACGCGGGGGCGCGGGTGGACCAGTACGCGATCGCGCCCGACAGCGGCCAGCAGCCCCACCTGAGCCGCCCCGACCACCGTGCCGGCGCGCACCGCCACATCGCCGGGTTGCACGTCATCGCCGACCCGGCGCACATAGTCGCCCGGGCGGACGCCCCGCAACACCCGCACGCGGGAGTTCCCACCGTCGGTCCAGCGCAGCGGAAGCACCGCATCGGCCAGCGTGGGCATCGGCGCCCCGGTCTGAATCCGGGTGGCCAACTTGGGTTGCAGCCGAGTGGGCGTGCGGGCGCCGGCTTCGATGACACCCAACACCGGCAGGGTGACGACGGTATCGGCGGCATCATCGCGTCCGGCCCCAGCAGAGCTCTCGCCGATCGCGTCGGCACCCAGGACATCAACGCTGCGCACCGCGTAACCGTCGATGGCGGCCTGGTCGAAGGCGGGCATCGGCCGCTCGGCGACCACTTCCTCCGCACACATCAAGCCCTGCGCCTCGGCGATCGCCACCCGGACCGGGCGGGGCGCTACCGCGGCAGCCGAAACCCGGGCCTGCTGCTCCTCAACCGAACGCACGGTGTGCCTTTCTCCGTTGCAGCCTCGGTCCGATTCTCCGCAGACGTCAGCTCAGTTCTCCGCCAAGCCCAGCCGCGCCACCAACCACCGGCGCAGATCTGGACCGTAGTCATCGCGGTCCAAGGCAAAGTCAACCGCAGCTTTGAGGTAGCCGCCCGGATTTCCCAGGTCGTGTCGCGACCCCCGGTGCACCACGACGTGTACGGGATGGCCCTCGGCGATCATCAGCGCGATGGCGTCGGTGAGTTGCACCTCGCCGCCGGCCCCGCGGTCGATGCGCCGCAACGCGTCGAACACGGCCCGGTCCAGCACGTAGCGGCCCGCCGCGGCATACATCGACGGTGCGTCTTGCGCCTTGGGCTTCTCGACCATCCCCTTGACTCGCATCACGTCCGGGTTGTCACCGTCGGGCAGCGGCTCGACGTCGAAGACGCCGTAGGCGCTGACCTCCTCGGGGCTGACCTCGATCGCGCACAGCACGGTGCCGCCCCGGCGGGCACGCACCGCCGACATGGTCTCCAACACCCCGGTGGGCAGCACCAGGTCGTCGGGCAGCAGGACCGCCACGGCATCCTCGTCGTCGGACAAGGTGGGCTCGACACAGCTGATGGCATGCCCCAGACCCAGCGGCTCGGCCTGCACCACCGACTCGACTTTGATCAACTGCGGGG
Source organism: Mycobacterium sp. UM_Kg27 (assembly GCF_000972905.1). NCBI lineage: Bacteria > Bacillati > Actinomycetota > Actinomycetes > Mycobacteriales > Mycobacteriaceae > Mycobacterium > Mycobacterium sp. UM_Kg27. The sequence continues at coordinate 20,184 of NZ_JRMM01000043.1, read as the reverse complement.
CCCGGCGCACCTTGGCCAGCATCGCCTTCTTACCGCGAGCCTCCAGCGTGCCTTCCAGCACCAGGTCTTCGACGAAGTGCGCCACCACGCCGTCCTTGCCTTCGGAGGTGATGATCACCAACCGCTCGGCACCGGCCTCGGCCGCCTCAGCGGCGACCAACTCGATGCCGGGGGTGTCGACGACCGGCAACAGTTCTTTGGGCACGGTCTTGGTAGCGGGCAGGAAACGGGTGCCCAAACCTGCCGCGGGCACAATGGCGGTGCGCGGAATCGGGACCTTCGGCGTGGGCATTGCTCACACGATAACCGCAATCCACTTCGCCTCTTCGGCTGGCGGTGGGCGAGCCGTTCCTGACAGTCTGGTTGCCGTGACCGACGACGCGGTGGTGGCCGCCAAGTCCGCGTTGCGGGCGCGGCTGCTCGCCGACCGACGCGCGGTAACCCCCGCTGTGCACGAGGCCGAGGCCGCGGCGCTGGCCGAGCACCTGGAGCGCCTCGCGGGCGAGGCCACCACGGTCTGCGCCTATGCGCCGGTGGGCAGCGAGCCGGGCTCGACCGCGATGCTCGCGGGCTTGGCCCGTCGCGGCGCGCGCGTGTTGTTACCGGTGGTGCGCACCGAGGACGACGGCACCCCGATGGCGCTGCTGTGGGGCGAATACCGGCCCGAGCATCTCACCACCGCCCGGTTCGGACTGCTCGAACCACCGGAACCCTGGCTGGCCGCTGACGCGCTGGCCGAGGCGGACCTGATCGTGGTTCCGGCGGTAGCCGTCGACCGCCGGGGCGCGCGGCTGGGGCGCGGCGCCGGGTTCTACGACCGCTCGCTGCGGTGGCGCAGGCCGCAGGTTCCGCTGGTCGCGGTGGTTCGCGACGCGGAGCTTCTCGATGAACTGCCCGCGGAGCCCCACGACGTGCCGATGACCCACGCCGTGACGCCCGGGCTCGGTGTGGTGGCGCTGGGCTGACGTCGAGGTGGCCTGAGCACGAGTCCTGGAATGAGGAAGGCCACATGGTGGTTCTAGCACTTAGCACGGTAGAGTGCTAAGCCGATTGTTCGATCCACGGAGGTTCACGTGCCCACCTACAGCTATGCCTGCACCGAGTGCAGCAACCGCTTCGACGTGGTCCAGGCCTTCACCGACGACGCGCTGACCACCTGCGAGGAGTGCAACGGCCGGCTGCGCAAGATCTTCGGCAAGGTCGGCGTGGTCTTCAAGGGCAGCGGCTTCTACCGCAACGACAGCCGCGAAGCGGGTAAGTCGGGGAAGTCAACGTCCAACGGTTCCAGCAACGGCAGCAGCTCGGCCAGCTCTTCGGCCTCCAGCGACTCGGGCAGCAGTTCGGGCGAGAGCAGCACCAAATCGACCGACAGCGGCTCCACGTCCGGCGACAGCGCCAAGGCCAGCGCCTCCTCGTCGGCGTCTGCGAAGCCCGCGACCGCCTCGGCGTAGTTCGTTATCCACAGCCCGGCGCCCCGGCCGGCGATCCGTTGTGGGCCGGCCGCCTAGCGTGGCGCCATGGGCGACTCGCTCAACCCCACACTTGCCAGCCGGATCTCGCTGGCACTGCGTCCGGACTGGACTCGCACCGTGCGCGCCCGGCGAATCACCGCCGGCGCTCTGGTGGTGTTGGCCGGCGTCACGGCGATGCGCTCCAACCCGCAGGGTGAACAGCTCGACGTCGTAGTGGCACGCCGCGACATCGCGCCGGGCACCGCCTTGACCATCGACGACCTTTCCCTCGAAAGCCGTTCGGCTCGAACGGTTCCCGACGGTGCTGCCACTGATGTGGCCGAGGCGGCAAAGATGACGCCAGCCGGTCCGGTCCGCCGCGGCGAGATACTCACCGATGTACGCATGCTGGGCCGCCGGCTCACCGAGGCGGCCGCCGGACCCGATGCCCGCATCGTGGGGGTGCATCCGGCCGACGCCGCGCTGATCGATCTGGTGCGCCCCGGCGACGTGGTCGACGTCGTGACGGCCGCCCCCGAGGATGTCGCCGGCCCGCCAGGTGCCGCTCGGGTGCTCGCCAGCGGCGGGATCGTGGTCTCGGTGTCGGGCAAGCACAATCAGGATGACCGGGTGGTACTGGTGGCGTTGCCGGCCACCGCGGCGGTGGCGGTGGCCGGCGCCACGCTCGGTCAGGCTGTCACGCTCACCCTGCGCTGATCCCCGCTATGCGGCGGTGGCGGGCTGGACGCTGGCGCAGAACTTGCACTTGTTGGCATCGGCGGCGATTTCGGACTTGCACTCCGGGCAGGTCTTGGTCGGTGCCGGGTCGCCGAACACGGTGGTCCCGCGGCGCTTCTGGATGTGCTTGTAGGGCAACACGATCAGGAAGTAGATCGTGGCCATGAACACCACGAAGTAGATGATCGCGGAGATGAATGCACCGAGGTCGATGAACGTCGCCTCGTTGCCCTCCGCCCCCAATTGGTAACCCAGCCCCAGCCCGGACGTGTCGGGCTGCGCGGCCGAGACCAGCGGGGTGATCACGCTGTCGGTGAAGGCCTTGACCAGGTTGGAAAACGCCAGCGCCACCACCAGACCGATGGCGACCGTGATGACGTCGTCGCGCATCAGGAAATTTTTGAACCCCTTGAGCACCGCAACTCCCCTTCCGTACAGATGCACTGCGAAGCGGCGCCACGCCGCCTACGGCGAACCGTAATAGCCGCCGTGGAGTCCATACGGGCGGTTTCGCGAAGTCGAACCTCAACCGTGATGCGGCGGGATGTTGTCCCGCAACCAGCGCTCGCGTTCTTCAGCCTCTCGAGCGTCGTCGGGATCGCGTTCGTCCGACGACGACTGGTGCTCTTCGAGTCCGGGCATGGCCGCCTAGATCTCCAGACTGGACAATTGGCCGATGATCGCCGCGGCCAGCGGGTTCAGCGTCGCCATCCCGTCGCGGACCGCCGCCCGGGACCCAGCCAGGTTGACCACCAGGGTGCTGCCTGAGACGCCGGCCAGACCACGCGAGAGCCCCGCGTCGGCAATGCCGGCGGACAGCCCCGAGGCCCGCAGCGCCTCGGCGATGCCGAGGATCTCGCGGTCCAGCAGCTCGCGGGTGGCCTCGGGGGTGACGTCGCGCGGGGTCACCCCGGTCCCACCCACCGAAACGACCAGGTCGACCCCGCCGATCACCGCCGTGTTCAGCGCGTTGCGGATCTCCACCTCGTCGGCGGCGACGGCGACGACACCGTCGACCATGAATCCGCCTTCGGCCAGCAACTCGGTGACCAACGGGCCACTTTGGTCCTCATCGCCGTGGGCGGTGCGGTCGTCAACAACGACGACGAGGGCGCGGCCGGCGAGTTCTCGGGACTGCTCCATGGGTGCAACCGTATATCCGGTTACCGCCGGCGTTTCAGCGAGGCTCGACGAAGGAGAGCCGAAGCTGGGACCGCCGCATGAACCGAGCGGACCCAGCAACCCGTCACTGCTGCGCTTTACCCAGCGTGACCTGCGCGGTCTTGGATGCTCCGCCGGTGTCTAGGTAGGTCAGCGTCACCTGGTCGCCGGGCGCCTTGGAGCGCACCGCGGCCACCAGCGCGTCGGCACTGCCGATGGGGCGCTTGTCGAAGGCCGTAACGGTCGCGCCCTCGGGCAGACCGGCCTTGGCGGCTGCCTCCCCAGGCACCACCTCGACCACCTTGGCGCCGTGCAGGCTGCGCTCGCTGGTGACGCGTACCCCCAGCGAGGCGTGCGACGCCGTGTGGTCCGGCGAGTTGATGAGTTCATCAGCGATCCGCTTGGCCTGATCCACCGGGATCGCGAAGCCGAGGCCGATCGAACCGCTCTGCGCTTCGGCCGAATCGCCGCCCATGGTGGCGATCGCGGAGTTGATGCCGACCAGGTCGCCGTTCATGTTGACCAACGCACCGCCCGAATTACCGGGATTGATGGCGGCATCGGTCTGGATCGCGTCGAGCACCGTGTTCTGGTTGCCCGACTCACCACTGGTGGAGACGGGCCGGTTGAGAGCGCTGACGATCCCGGTCGTCACGGTGCCTTCCAGGCCGAGCGGCGACCCGACCGCCACCACGTTCTGGCCCACCCGCAGATCCGCTGAGGACCCGATCGTGATCGGGGTCAGGTCCGAGACGCCCTGCGCACGCACCACGGCGATGTCGCTGGCTGGGTCCGTACCCACCACGGTGAACGGCGCGGTGCGGCCATCGGAGAAGGTCACCGTGGTCCTCGGGGCGCCCTTGGGAGCTCCGTCGGGCTTAGCGCCCGGGTCCAGCTTGGTGCTCGGGTCGGGCTTGGCGGCTGCGGCGGCCACCACGTGATTGTTGGTCAGGATCAGCCCGTCGGCCGACAGGATGATGCCCGAGCCCTCCTCGGACTGACGGCCCAGATCGGTCTCCAGCATGACGACGCTGGGCACCACCTTGGCCGCGACCTTCTCCACCGAGCCGTCCGGCAGATTGACCGCGGCCGGTACGCCCGGGGCCTGAATGCTCGGCAGGTGGCTTCCGGTGGCCACCGGCTTGTGATCGGAGTGCAGTGCCGACCCGACCACACCGCCCATCACACCGGACATCGCCGCGATTGCTACCGCCCCCAGCACCAGGCCGGTGCGGGACCGCCTCGGCTGTGCCCCGCCCGGGCCACGCCCGCCACCGGGACCGCTCGGAACACCGGGGCGACCGTAGGTGGCGTCGTAGGCGGAGCGATAAGCGGACTGCTGCTGACTCTGGTGCGGGGCGTAACGCCAGTCGTAGGGCGGCGGGTACGCACCTTGCGGGGGCCGGCCCGGGTAACCGGACTGTCCGCGTTGGTCCGCCGCCGGTGCACCAGCCGGGTTGGACCGTTCCGGTTGCTGAGACGGCGGGACGTACCCGGGGTAATTCGTCATGTTTTTTGCCTACTCCTAGGGACACGACTGCGGCGACGTTGCCTCACCACCATGCCTACGTGGACTGAGAAGCGCCTGTGACTGCTCCGACGGGTATTTCCGCCGTTGTGGGACCGCCGGGTAGCACCATCCGGAACGATGTCCCGGGGGGATGCCCACCGGGGATGGTCTCGCCGATGGTGATCGCTCCGCCGTGTTTGAGCACCACCTGTTTGACGATCGCCAGCCCCAGCCCAGATCCAGGCATGGCACGCGCGGAATCCGACCGGTAGAAGCGCTCGAAGACCAATTCCCGTTGGCTCTCCGGTATTCCCGGTCCCTCGTCCGAGACGACCATCTCCATGTGCGTCGGGTCGAGCTGCCGCATCCGCAATCCGACGACCCCGCCCGACGGGCTCCACTTGGCCGCGTTGTCGAGCAGGTTGAGCACCGCACGGGACAGGCCCGCCGCGTCGCCGTACACGTGCCAGGGGAGCACCTGGATGTCGAACTCGATGTCGTTGCGGCGCCGCCGAACCCGCTCCATGCTGCGGTCCACGACCTCGGTGACGTCGACCTGCTCGTAGGCGACCTCACGCTGGTCGTCGCGGGTGAGGTCCACCAAATCGCCTACCAGCGTGGACAATTCTTCGATCTGACCGATTGCGTCGGCACGCAGTTCGGCCATCTCCTCCTCCGGCAACTGCGGGGCGCCCGGGGCCGCGGACGCCATCAGCAGCTCGACGTTGGTACGCAGCGATGTCAACGGCGTCTTCAGCTCGTGTCCGGCGTCGGCGACCAGTCGCGCCTGCCGCTCTCGCGACTCGGCCAGGGCCCGCAACATGGCGTTGAACGCCTCGGTGAGGCGGGCCAATTCGTCGCTGCCGTATACCGGGATCGGTCTCAGGTCATCGGTGCGCGCCACGCGTTCGGCCGCTTCGGTCAGCCGGCCCACCGGTCTCAGCCCGGTTCGGGTGACCATGCCGCCGGCCACCGCGGCCACCACGACACCCACCCCGCCGACGACCAGCAGCACCCACCGCAGCTTCATCGTCACCGCACGGGTGGGCGCCAAGCTCTTGGAGATCAGCAACGTGCTGCCATTGGGCAGATGCACAGCCAACACCCGCTGACCGGACGCGGTGCGGCGCGACAGGAACAGCTCGCCGCGGATGACGGCCTTTTCCTGCTGTCCGACCGGAAGCCGCTGCCCGGGCTGGTTGGCCGTATAGATCGACCGGCCCGGGTTGACCAGCATGGCGTTGACGTCGGAGTAGGCGGTGCCCTCGATCGCCTTGCGGGGATCGGCCGCCAGCGAACCACTGGCGATCAGCATCTCCGCGCGGCTCTGTAGCTGGTTGTCGATGTCGTTGTAGAGCGCAGCCGAGATCACGGCGTAGACGGCCACCGCCATCAACACCACCACCAATGCCACCATCGACATCGCCAGCAGCATCACCCGCCAGCGCAGCGACAGGGAAGTCCTCTTCGCCTCTTCATCCTGTCGACGGCGGAAGGATTGCATCAGGGAGGAGTCTCGCGGAGCACGTAGCCCACTCCGCGCACGGTGTAGATCAGCCGCGGCTCACCTTCGGCTTCAGTCTTGCGGCGCAGGTACCCGATGTAGACCTCCAGCGCGTTGCCCGAGGTGGGGAAGTCGAAACCCCAGACCTCCTCGAGGATGCGGCTGCGGGTCAGCACCCGGCGCGGGTTGGCGATCAACATCTCCAACAGGGCGAACTCGGTGCGGGTCAGGCTGATTTGCCGGTCCCCGCGGGTAACCTCGCGGGTCACCGGGTCCAGCGTCAGGTCTTCGAACGACATCGCGACCGATTCGGACAGGTCCTCGGCGGTGGTCCGGCGCAGCAGCGCCCGCATCCGCGCCAGCAGTTCCTCCAGGGCGAACGGCTTCGGCAGGTAGTCGTCCGCACCGGCATCGAGGCCGGCCACCCGCTCGGACACCGAGTCTCGGGCCGTCAGGACCAGGATCGGCAGGTCGTCACCGGTGCTACGCAGCTGGCGACAGACTTCCAGTCCGTCCAGCCGCGGCATCATGACGTCCAGGATCATCGCGTCCGGACGATCGCTGGTGATTGCCTCGAGCGCCTCGACGCCGTCAGTGGCCAGCGAGACCGAGTAACCATTGAACGACAGAGACCTGCGCAACGACTCGCGCACAGCGCGATCGTCATCAACAACCAGTACCCGGGTAGCCATGGGTGCTATCCAATCATCCGAAAGGCGATCTGGAGGGTCAGGAGCCGGTCGTGTCGGAGCCTATTTAGCGGCGATCGAGGTCGATGAGGCCCAGGCGTGCGGCTTTGAGGAGGCGACGCGGCACCTTGTGCGCACGGCCGGCGACAGTCACGTTGACCAGGCCGGTTGCCTCAGCCTTCCACTGCGCGCGGCGACTACGAGTGTTCGCACGCGACATCCTGCGTTTCGGCACGGCCATGGTCGAGCCTCTCCTGTTGTTGGCATAGAGCCGCTCGATACCAGCGGCGGGACTATCCGAAAGGATAGCCGGTGACCAGCGTCGGCTCCAAAATAACGGACCCGGCGGTTCAGCGAGGCCCGACGAAGGAGAGCCGAAACTGGGACCGCCGCGTGAGCCGAGCGGTTCAGCGAGGCTCGACGACGGGCCCGGTGCGGCTCGCCGCACCTTGACGCGACACCGGCGGTACCGGCTAACCTACCGGTTGGTTGAGGGATGGGATGTGGGGATGACACCAGCCGTTCGCATCGGTAACTGCTCGGGCTTCTACGGCGACCGCCACGCCGCGATGCACGAGATGCTGACCGGCGGTGAACTGGACTACCTCACCGGTGACTACCTGGCCGAACTGACCATGCTGATCCTGGGTCGCGACCGGATGAAGAACCCGGAGCGCGGGTACGCCAAGACCTTCCTGACCCAGCTCGAACAGTGCCTCGGACTGGCCGTCGACCAGGGCGTCCGCATCGTGGCCAACGCCGGCGGGCTCAACCCGGCGGGCCTGGCCGACGCCGTGCGCGAGCTGGCGCAACGCCTGGGCGTTCCGGCCCGCGTCGCCCACGTCGAGGGCGACGACCTGCTGCCGCGCGCCGCCGAGCTGGGATTGGGCAGCCCGCTGACGGCCAACGCCTACCTGGGTGCCTGGGGCGTCGCCGAATGCCTGGCCGGCGGAGCCGACGTGGTGATCACCGGCCGTGTCACCGACGCATCGGTGATCGTGGGACCCGCCGCCGCACACTTCGGCTGGTCACGCACCGACTACGACCAGCTAGCCGGTGCCGTGGTGGCCGGCCACGTCATCGAATGCGGCATCCAGGCCAGCGGCGGCAACTACTCGTTCTTCACCGAGATACCCACCGAGAAGTTGCTGCACCCCGGATTCCCGCTCGCCGAGATCCACGCCGACGGGTCCTCGGTGATCACCAAGCATCCGGGCACCGGTGGACTGGTCAGCGTCGACACCGTCACCGCCCAACTGCTCTACGAAGTGACCGGCGCGCGCTACGCCAACCCCGACGTCACAGCGCGCATGGACAGCATCGAGCTGACCGCCGACGGACCGGACCGGGTACGCATCTCCGGCGTGACCGGCGAGGCACCACCGCCCACCTACAAGGTGTCGCTCAACAGCATCGGCGGATTCCGCAACTCGACCACCTTCGTGCTGACCGGCCTGGACATCGAGGCCAAAGCCGAGCTGGTGCGCACCCAGCTCGAAGCGGCCATGACGGTCCGGCCCGCTGAGCTGCAGTGGACGCTGTCGCGCACCGACCACCCCGATGCCGATACCGAGGAAACCGCCAGTGCCCTGCTGCACTGTGTGGTGCGCGATCCCGACCCGGCCAACGTGGGCCGCAAGTTCTCCGCGGCCGGCATCGAGCTGGCACTGGCCAGCTACCCCGGTTTCTGTGTTACCGCCCCGCCCGGTGACGGCCAGGTCTACGGGGTGTTCACCCCCGGCTACGTCGATGCCACCCAGGTGCCGCACGTCGCCGTGCACGCCGACGGCACCCGGGTGGACATCGCCGCCGCCACCCAGACCCTGGAACTCGCCGCGGCCGCCGAGCCGGAGCTGCCCGAGCCGTTACCGGCCGGCCCGACCCGGCGGGCACCGTTGGGGACGATCGCCGGTGCCCGCAGTGGCGACAAGGGCGGCTCGGCCAATGTCGGAGTCTGGGTGCGCACCGATGAGCAGTGGCGCTGGCTGGCCCACACCCTGACTGTCGAGAAGTTGCGCGAACTGCTGCCCGAGACCGCCGCATTGCCGGTCACCCGCCACCTGCTGCCGAAACTGCGCGCGGTGAACTTCGTCATTGAGGGGATCCTCGGGCAGGGCGTGGCCTACCAGGCCCGATTCGACCCGCAGGCCAAGGGACTGGGCGAATGGCTGCGCAGCCGTCATCTCGAGATACCCGATCAGCTGCTGCCAGAAGGGGAACTGTGAGTATCTGGGCCACCACCGAGCGTCAAGCACTCCGCAAGACGGTTCGGGGATTCGTCGAACGCGAGATCCTGCCGAACGTCGACGAGTGGGAACGCACCGGCGACCTGCCGCGCGAACTGCACCGCAAGGCCGCCGAGGTCGGCCTGCTGGGCGCGGGCTTCCCCGAGGAGGTGGGCGGCAGCGGCGGCGACGGCGCCGATGCGCTGATCGTCTGCGAGGAGATGCACCAGGCCGGTGCGCCGGGCGGTGTGTTCGCCTCCCTGTTCACCTGCGGTATCGCAGTGCCGCACATGATCGCCTCGGGCGACGCCCGGCTGATCGAGGAGTTCGTCCGCCCCACGCTGGCCGGCGAGAAGATCGGTTCGCTGGCCATCACCGAGCCCGGCGGCGGCTCCGATGTCGGGCACCTGCGCACCACGGCGCGCCTCGACGGCGACTGCTACATAGTCAACGGCTCCAAGACCTTCATCACCTCCGCGGTCCGCGGCGACTATGTCGTCACCGCGGTGCGCACCGGCGGGCCGGGAGCGGCCGGGGTGTCGCTGCTGGTGGTCGAGAAGGGCACGCCTGGCTTCGAGGTGTCACGAAAGCTGGAGAAGATGGGCTGGCGGTCCTCCGACACCGCCGAACTGTCCTACGTCGACGCCCGGGTGCCGGCAGCCAACCTGGTCGGTGCCGAGAACACCGGTTTCGCCCAAATCGCCGGGGCGTTCGTCTCCGAGCGGGTCGGGCTGGCCGCGCAGGCGTACTCCAGCGCGCAACGCTGCCTGGACCTGACCGTGGCGTGGTGCCGGGACCGCGAAACGTTCGGCCGGCCGCTGATCTCACGGCAGGCGGTACAGAACACGCTGGCCGAGATGGCCCGGCGCATCGACGTGGCCCGGGTCTACACCCGCCACGTGGTCGAGCGTCAGCTGGCCGGCGAATCCTTCCTGATCTCGGAGGTGTGTTTCGCCAAGAACACCGCGGTCGAGGCCGGTGAATGGGTGGCCAACCAGGCGGTGCAGCTGTTCGGCGGGATGGGCTACATGGCCGAATCCGAAGTGGAACGCCAGTATCGGGACATGCGCATCATCGGCATCGGCGGCGGAACCACCGAGATCCTGACCTCACTGGCCGCCAAGACGCTTGGATACCAATCATGATTTCTCTCCCTCCTCCGCATCGCTCCGCAGGCTCCGCTCTGAATCGTCGGGGGTGGCTATGACCGCCCTCAAGTCCACCCTGGACCCCAACTCACCCGCCTACACCGAAGCGGCGTCGGCGCTGAACGAGAAGCTTGCCGAGATCGACGCCGAGCACGCCAAGGCGCTCGCCGGCGGCGGCCCCAAGTACGTCGAGCGCCACCATGCCCGCGGCAAACTCACCGCGCGGGAGCGCATCGAGGCTCTGGTCGATGCCGACTCCCCTTTCCTGGAGTTGTGCCCGCTGGCCGCCTGGGGCAGTGCGTTCCACGTCGGGGCCAGCGTGGTCACCGGAATCGGCGCCGTCGAAGGCGTGGAGTGCATGATCATCGCCAATGACCCGACCATCAAAGGCGGCACGTCCAACCCGTGGACGCTGCGCAAGATCCTGCGCGCCAACAAGATCGCTTTGGAGAACCGGCTTCCGGTGATCTCACTGGTGGAATCCGGCGGAGCGGACCTGCCCACCCAGAAGGAAGTCTTCATCCCCGGCGGCCAGATGTTCCGCGACCTGACTCGCCTGTCAGCCGCCGGCATTCCGACCATCGCGCTGGTCTTCGGAAACTCCACCGCCGGTGGGGCCTACGTGCCGGGCATGTCCGACCACGTGGTCATGATCAGGGAACGCTCCAAGGTGTTCTTGGCCGGGCCGCCGCTGGTGAAGATGGCCACCGGCGAAGAGTCCGACGACGAGTCGCTCGGTGGCGCCGAGATGCACTCGCGCACCTCGGGGCTGGGCGATTACCTCGCCAATGACGAGCTTGACGCGGTGCGGATCGGCCGGCGGATCGTGGCCCGGCTGAACTGGACCAAGAAGGGTCCCAAGCCCAAGCCGGTGACCGAGCCGCTGTTCGACTCCGAAGAGCTGATCGGCATTGTGCCCGCAGACCTGCGCATCCCGTTCGACCCGCGAGAGGTGATCGCCCGGATCGTCGACGGTTCCGATTTCGACGAGTTCAAGCCGCTCTACGGTTCGTCGTTGGTGACCGGCTGGGCACGGCTGCACGGTTATCCGATCGGCATCCTGGCCAACGCGCGAGGCGTGCTGTTCAGCGAGGAATCGCAGAAGGCCACCCAGTTCATCCAGTTGGCCAACCGCTCCGACACTCCGTTGTTGTTCCTGCACAACACCACCGGCTACATGGTGGGCAAGGACTACGAAGAGGGCGGGATGATCAAGCACGGCTCGATGATGATCAATGCCGTGTCCAACTCCAAGGTGCCGCACATCTCCCTGCTGCTGGGCGCCTCCTACGGCGCCGGGCACTACGGCATGTGCGGGCGCGCCTACGATCCCCGCTTTCTGTTCGCGTGGCCATCGGCCAAGTCCTCGGTGATGGGTGGGGCGCAGCTCGCGGGCGTGCTGTCCATCGTGAACCGGGCGGCCACCGAGGCCCGCGGACAACAGGTCGACGAGCAGGCCGACGCGGCCATGCGCGCCATGGTCGAAGGCCAGATCGAAGCCGAGTCGCTGCCGCTCGTCCTGTCGGGGATGCTCTATGACGACGGTGTGATCGACCCGCGCGATACCCGCACGGTATTGGGAATGTGTTTGTCCGCCATAGCCAGTGGCCCGATCGAGGGGACGTCGAACTTCGGCGTCTTCCGGATGTGAGGACTCGCATGATCAGCACTGTTCTGGTGGCCAATCGCGGCGAGATCGCCCGGCGGGTCTTCGCCACCTGCCGTCGCCTGGGCCTGGGCACGGTCGCGGTCTACACCGACCCCGACGCGGACATGCCGCACGTGGCCGAAGCCGACGCGAAGGTGCGCCTGCCGGAGACCACCAGCTACCTGTCCGCCGAGGCGATCATCGCCGCGGCCCATGCCGCCGGCGCCGACGCCATCCACCCCGGCTACGGCTTCCTTTCCGAGAACGCCGACTTCGCCGCTGCAGTGCAGTCCGCCGGTCTGACCTGGATCGGGCCGCCGGTGGCCGCGGTGACCTCGATGGGCTCAAAGATCGAGTCGAAGAAGCTGATGGCCGCCGCGGGCGTGCCGGTTCTCGACGAACTCGACCCGGCAACCGTCACCGAAGCGCAGCTTCCGGTGCTGGTGAAGGCCTCCGCGGGCGGCGGCGGCCGCGGTATGCGGGTCGTCAGCGAATTGTCCTCCCTGGCAGGAGAAGTGGAAGCCGCCCAGCGCGAGGCTGCGTCGGCATTCGGTGACCCGACGGTGTTCTGCGAGCGCTACCTGCCGACCGGGCATCACATCGAGGTGCAGGTGATGGCCGATCAGCACGGCACGGTGTGGGCGGTCGGTGAGCGGGAATGCTCGATTCAGCGCCGCCACCAGAAGGTCATCGAAGAGGCGCCGTCGCCGTTGGTGGAACGCACCCCCGGGATGCGCGCCAAACTCTTCGAGGCCGCCCGGCTGGCGGCCGGCGCGATCGGCTACACCGGCGCGGGCACCGTGGAGTTCCTGGCCGACGAGAGCGGTGAGTTCTACTTCCTGGAGATGAACACCCGGCTGCAGGTCGAGCATCCGGTCACCGAGGAGACCACCGGTGTCGACCTGGTCGAACTGCAGATCGCGGTGGCCGACGGCGCTCGACTCGACGCCGAACCTCCTGCTGCGCAGGGACATTCGATCGAGGTCCGCCTCTACGCCGAAGACCCGGCCCACGGCTGGCAGCCGCAGGCCGGGGCCGTGCACGCCCTCGACGTTCCTGCCGTGGCGGCACAGTTCGAGACGCTGGCCCGGCTCACCGGCGTCCGGCTGGACTCCGGCATCGTGAGCGGGTCGACGGTGTCCATCCACTACGACCCGATGCTGGCCAAGGTGATCAGCTACGCACCCACGCGCCGGCAGGCGGCCACCGTGTTGGCCGGAGCGCTGGCGCGAACCCGGCTACACGGCCTGCGCACCAACCGTGACCTGCTGGTCAACGTGCTGCGCCATCCGGCCTTTCTGGACGGGGCCACCGACACTGCGTTCTTCGACACCCACGGACTGGCGGAACTGTCGGCGCCGCTGGCCGACGCCGCCACCGTGCAGACCAGCGCGCTCGCGGCCGCGCTGGCCGACGCGGCGCACAATCGGGCCACCGCGCAGGTATACGGCTCCATTCCCGGCGGTTGGCGCAACCTGGCCTCGGGTTTCCAGTCCAAGGGCTATCTCGACGACGCCGGGATCGAGCATCGCATCGAATACCGTTTCACCCGAACGGGGCTGATCGTCAACGGCAGCGAAGTCACCCTGATTTCGTCGGCTCCGGGTGAAGTGGTGCTGGCCGATGCGGCCGGCGTCGCCCGGACATTCACCGTCGCCCGGTACGGCTCGGATGTCTACGTCGACTCCCCCGCCGGCGGGGTCCACCTGGTGGCGGTGCCCCGATTCGGAGATCCGGAGTCGGCAGTCGCGCAGGGATCGCTGCTGGCGCCCATGCCCGGCAACGTGATCCGGCTGGGTGCAGCCGTCGGCGACCAGGTGACCGCCGGCCAGCCACTGATCTGGCTGGAAGCCATGAAGATGGAACACACCATCAGCGCGCCGTCCGACGGCGTGCTCACCCAACTCGACATCAAGCCGGGCGACCAAGTAGAGGTCGGCGCCGTGCTGGCCCGTGTCGAAGCGCCCGAATCACCATCGCAAGTACAAGGAGATCAGCAATGAGCGACACCAGCTTCATCGAAAGCGACGAACGGCGCGCACTGCGCGAGTCGGTTGCAGCGATGGCCCGCAACTACGGCCAGGACTACTACCTGGAGAAGGCCCGCGCCGGCGAGCACACCGACGAACTGTGGAACGAGGCAGGCAAACTCGGCTTCATCGGCGTCAACCTTCCCGAGGAGTACGGCGGCGGCGGCGCCGGCATGTACGAGCTGTCGCTGGTCATGGAAGAGATGTCGGCCAACGGCTGCGCGTTGCTGATGATGGTCGTCTCGCCGGCCATCAACGGCACCATCATCTCCAAGTTCGGCACCGACGAGCAGAAGAAGCGCTGGATCCCCGGTATCGCCGACGGCTCGCTGACCATGGCGTTCGCCATCACCGAGCCGGACGCCGGGTCGAACTCGCACAAGATCACCACCACCGCGCGCCGCGACGGATCCGACTGGATCCTCAAAGGCCAGAAGACCTTCATCTCCGGTGTCGACCAGGCGCAGGCGGTGCTGGTGGTGGGTCGCAGCGAAGACGCCAAGACCGGCAACCTGCGGCCCGCGCTGTTCGTGGTGCCCACCGACACCCCGGGGTTGAGTTGGACGCCGATCGAGATGGAGCTGATCAGCCCGGAGCGTCAGTTCCAGGTGTTCCTCGACGACGTCCGGCTGCCGGCCGATGCGCTGGTGGGCTCGGAGGACGCCGCGATCGCGCAGCTGTTCGCCGGACTGAACCCGGAGCGCATCATGGGCGCGGCCAGCGCAGTCGGTATGGGCCGCTTCGCGATCGGAAAGGCCGTCGACTACGTCACCACCCGCCAGGTGTGGAAGACCCCGATCGGCGCGCACCAGGGCCTGTCGCACCCGCTGGCGGCGAACCACATCGAGATCCAGTTGGCCAAGCTGATGATGCAGAAGGCCGCGACGCTGTATGACGCCGGTGATGACTTCGGCGCTGCCGAGGCCGCCAACATGGCCAAGTACGCCGCCGGCGAGGCATCGACCCGCGCGGTCGATCAGGCCGTGCAGTCCCTCGGCGGCAATGGCCTGACCAAGGAGTACGGCATCGCCGCAGCGGTCACCGCGTCCCGGCTGGCGCGGATCGCGCCGGTGAGCCGGGAGATGATCCTCAACTTCGTCGCGCAGACGTCGCTGGGCCTGCCCCGGTCGTACTGATGGACACGCTGGTCACCTACACCGGGCCGGAGCACACCGGCGACGGCTCGGCCCGGCTGACGCTGGACTCGCCGCACAACCGCAACGCGCTGTCGTCGAAGCTGGTCGCTCAGCTGCACGCCGGGCTGCGCGACGCGGCGGCTGACCCCGACGTGCGGGTGGTGGTGTTGAGCCACACCGGCAATACGTTTTGCGCCGGCGCGGACCTCAGTGAAGCCTCCGGCGAGCCCGGAGATTCACCCGGCGACCTGGCCGCCGACCGTGCCCGCGAGCTGGCGGCTCTGCTGCGCGCGATCGTCGAGTCACCGCGCCCGGTAATCGCAGCGGTGGACGGCCACGTGCGGGCCGGCGGCATGGGGCTGGTCGGCGCCTGCGACCTCGCGGTCGCGGGACCGGCCAGCACCTTCGCCCTGACCGAGGCCCGCATCGGAGTGGCGCCGTCGATAATTTCGCTGACGCTGCTGCCCAAGCTCTCCCCGAGGGCCGCGGCCCGTTACTACCTGACCGGCGAGAAGTTCGGCGCCGCCGAAGCCGCGGCGATCGGCCTGATAACTCTGGCGGCCGAGGATGTCGGGGCCACCGTTGCGGACCTGGTCGCCAACCTGCGCCTGGGGTCCCCGCAGGGGCTGGCGGCGTCCAAGGCCCTGACCACCGCGGCGGTGCTGGCCGGGTTCGACCGGGACGCCGAGCCGCTCAGCGTCGCGTCGGCGCGGATGTTCGTCTCCGACGAGGCCCGGGAGGGAATGCTCGCTTTCCTGCAAAAGCGTCCACCCAGCTGGGCCGGATAGGCACTTTGGCCAACCCAGCTTGCGGCAAACGCGGTTAGTCGTAGGCTTGGTATCCGATGAGGAACTCAAGCCGGCGTAGCCAAGACTCCAACGGCACCGAGTCGCGCGCCGCCGACACCGACCGGATCCAGTTGGCGCAGGTGCTGGGCGACGCCGTCGCGCAGGGGCAGTTGCCGATGAGCGAGTACGAGGCACGGCTCGCCAAGGCCTACGCCGCGCAGACCTACGACGAGCTCGACGGCCTGCGTGCCGACCTGCCGGGCTCCTCGGTGTGCCCGCACCGCGGTGGGGACTGCAAGCCCGCGCCGTCGACGTTGCTGCTGGCGATCATGAGTTCCTTCGAGCGGCGCGGTCGGTGGAACGTGCCCAAGCGGCTGACCACCTTCTCACTGTGGGGCGGCGGCGTCATCGACCTGCGTTACGCCGATTTCACCTCGCCGGACGTCGAGATCAACGCCTACTCCATCATGGGCGGGCAGACCATACTGCTGCCGCCGGAGGTCAACGTCGACATCCACGGTTACGGCGTGATGGGCGGCTTCGACCGGCAGGTCGAAGGCACCGGCACCCCCGGGGCACCCACGGTCAAGGTGCGTGGCTTCTCGTTGTGGGGCGGAGTCGGCATCCGGCGCAAGAGCCGCAAACCTCGCGGCTGACACCGCGCGCAGCGGGCCGTCGCCATCCCGCCTAGCGGTGGTCGCAAGCGCGGCGAAGCCGGGCGCAGCGGGCCGTCGCCATCCCGCCTAGCGGTGGTCGCAAGCGCGGCGAAGCCGGGCGCAGCGGGCCATCGCCATCCCGCCTAGCTCCGAAACAGGGCCGGATCGTCGAGCTGGCCCAGTAGAGCGGTCAGCTGGTCCACCAGTTCCTCCGGCGCCAGTTTCACGTCACCGGCCAGCCAGGCACTGATTGTCTGGGCCACCCCGCCGACCATGAAGTGCGCCGCCGCCTTGATCCGATCGTTGCCCGGGACCCGTAAAACGTTCTGCACGTAGCGTCCGGACAACATCGCGAACAGCGCACTGGACTCGGCACGCTTGCGCACCAGCAACGCATTGGTCAGCTGCGTGCTGAACAGAATCTGGCCGATGCGGACGTCCCCGGCGATGGCAGACACCAGGTGGGCCATGCCGGCCCGGGTCTGCTCGGCATAGGGCACCGCGGCCACTGCGGCCTGGGTGCTGGTCGCCAGGTCACCGACCACCCAGTCGAACACTGCGGCCACGAACTCGTCCTTGTCGGCAAAGCTCTCGTAGAAATACCGGGACGCCACACCGGCCCGATGGCAGATCCCTCGCACGGTCAACTCGATCAATTCACGGGCCCCCAGCAGGTCAAGCCCGGCCGCCAGCAGGCGTTCCCGGCGCTCGGCCAGCCGATCGGCTGCTTGCACGCCTCGGTAGGGGCGCTCGGGAACGGCGGAAACCACGCTCACCATCTTGACACCGGGCCCACAGCTGGGCAATATCAGGAAACCGACGTTTCCAGTTACAGCGAGGTGCAGTAATGACAATCAGCGAGCCGGTTCCCCTGGTGGAGCGTGCGGTCAACGACTCACTGGATGCGCACCCCGCCCCGCGTCGGCGTTCCTGGCTGCCGCAGGTCAGCTGCAAAGACAACATGATGATGGGCGTGGCGTTGTTGGCCGGGCCCGCCAACGTGATCATGCAACTGGCACGGCCCGGCGTCGGCTACGGCGTGATGGAGAGCAAAGTCGAAAGCGGCCGGGTGGACCTGCACCCGATAAAGCGAGCTCGCACCACATTCACCTACCTGGTGGTCTCCACCCAGGGCAACGACGTGCAGAAGGCCGCCTTCCGCGAAGCGGTCAACAGTGCGCACCGCCAGGTTCGATCCACCGCCGACAGCCCGGTGAAGTACAACGCATTCGACCGTGACCTGCAGCTGTGGGTTGGAGCCTGCCTCTACAAGGGCAACGTCGACATCCACCGAATCTTCCTCGGCGAGATGGACGACGAGCATGCCGACCGGCATTACCACAACGAGGGCAAGGCAATGGCCACCATGCTGCAGGTGCCCGAGGACATGTGGCCCGCCGACCGGGCGGCCTTCGACCAATACTGGCAGGAGCAACTGGACAAGGTCCACATCGACGACGCCGTCCGCGAATACCTGAAACCGATCGCGGCGGCCCGGCTGCGGGGCCTGACCCTGCCCGGCCCGTTGCAGCGGGCGAATGAACGGCTGGCGCTACTCATCACCACCGGTTTCCTGCCGCAGCGCTTCCGCGACGAAATGCAACTGCCGTGGGACGCCGACAAGCAACGCCGGTTCGACCGGCTGATGGGCGCTCTTCGGGGAGTCAACAATGTGCTGCCGCAGTTTTTGCGCGGCTTCCCGTTCAACCTGATCCTGTGGGACCTCGACCGTCGTATCCGCGCCGGTCGCCCGTTGGTGTGACCGGGCCGCTGCTGTCAGGCGTTCTTGGTCAACACCCACCAAATGGTGGTTGACGGGCCGGCCAGTTTCCCGGCCAGGGTCTTCTGGTCGAAGGAATGGGTCAGCTTCCCGTCATCGATGGTCCATACCCACCTGTTGCCCTCGAGGTGAGCTTCCTTGTCCCAGCCGATGGTGGTGTCGCGAACGTTGAGACAGTCTGGGCCGCACGGCGCCAAGAACCAGGTGTAGGCCGACCCGGCCCGGACTATTCCGGCGCCGTCGGTGACGGTCATGGTGTAGGAGCCCGACAACGGTCCCGGCTCGCTCGGGCTGAACATCTCGGCGGCGGTGCCGACCAGGGCCGCCGCAACGAGAACATCTTTGAAGCCCATGGCCGCTCCTTCCCTCTCGGCCTTGCCCGGATCCGCTAGGCCGAATCTAGGATTCGCCGCCACCGCGGCGAAACAGGGTTTTCCCTTGCTTCTGGCCGAAGCTCTGCGGGTGAATTGACGGTTCAGCCCCCGTCGGTAGGCTTTGACCTCGACACAAGCGGATGGAAGGTGGCAGGCGATGCACGTCGACCCCCATGTGTTGCGCACCGGAGCAAACGTGTCCGACGATGCCGGCGCGCACGCCAATGACGGTGCTCAGCGCCTCGGCGTGGCCGGCGTGACCGCCAAGATGTTCGGCGATTTCGATGACGCTCACGGTTTCCAGGCGGCGCTCGGCAGCGCCAAAGACAGTCATCGCGATGCCCTGCACAGCCACCACCAGAACCTCACCGGCATCGCCGAGAACGTGCGCACCGCCGCCGCCGGCTTCACCGCGATGGACAACCACAACGCCCAACTGTTGCGAGACGTCGCCGGCCCCCGACAGTGAGTCGTCCCTCCCTGCAGCACCTGCATGTCGACGACCTCGTCGCGCAGGCTGGTGGTGATCCGTGGGCGATCGATGACAGTCTGCAGGCCGGCAGCCCCACCCAGATCAACTTCCTGGCTCAGGCCTTCCACGCTGCCGCCGGTTCGGCCACCGCCGCCGAAGAGTCCTTCCGCACCGCCCAAGACCACTTCGCCCAGTACAACCGCGAAAACGGCGAGCAGCCCATCAACAACGGCGCCGAAGTCCAGCGGGTCAAAGACAGCCTGCACGCCACCAACGAGCAGCTCGGCCAGATCGCCGCCGACCTGGAGACCATCGCCGCCGCGCTGGCTCAGGCCCGCGCGACCTCGCGGGGCAACGTCAAGTCACTCAATGAGAACCTGCAGACTGCCGACTATCTGATCGGCCACTACCTCGACCTGGAGAGCCAGGGCCTGGATCGCGACGCCGATATCGAGGAGGTTCGCCGGGCAGCCAAGGCCGACACCGAGACGGCCCTGCACAATGAGACGTTCTTCCGCAATGACTACTCCAAGACGCTGAAACAGGCCATGACCAACCTGCGGGTCAAGGACGGCTACGACCCGGACGTCGTGGTACGCAAGTTCGACGCCGAGGGCGAGCCTGCAGCCGACGACGGCGTTCCGGGGACCGCCGGCTCAGCTGACGGCACGCCCAACGGCCAAGCCGGGCAGACACCGCCGGCAGGCGGTACCCCGACGGGAGCCGATGGTGGCACTGGCGGCGCCAACGGCCAAGCTCCCGGAACGCCGGACGGCAAGGCCGGCGACGGCGGCGCCGGGGCCACCCCGCCGTCGGTGCCACCGGGCACGCCCGTGATGGTCCCCGGGTCACTACCGCCGCCCACCCCACCCAC